>JAICSG010000676.1 GCA_025937035.1 Thermoanaerobaculia bacterium
GGTCCTGGCGCGCCTGAGCGGCCAGGGCGGCGTCGCGCAGGCGGCCCAGCAGGGCCGCGAAGGAGGGATCGTCCGCCGCCTGGACCCGCGCCACCAGGGTGTTGACGAAGAAGCCGATCAGCTCCTCGGCGTGGAGACGGTTGCGGCCCGCCGCGGGGAGGCCGATGCCGAAGTCGTCCTGGCCGCTCAAGGTGGCGAGGAGGGCGGCGAAGCCGGCCATCAGCACGTTGGCCAGCGTGGCGCCCTCCCGGCGGCCGAGCCGCCGCAGGTCCTGGATCAGCTCCGCCGGGAGCTCCACCGGCCGCATCGCGCCGGCGTCCCCGCCGGCGCTCCGCGGCCGGTCGGTGGGGAGGTCGAGCACGGGCAGCCCCTTGAGCTCCCTCCGCCACCAGGCGAGCTGAGGCTCCAGGGCTCCCCCCTCCAGCGCCCGCCGCTGCCAGACCGCCCAGTCGGCGTAGCGCATCGGAGGCGCCGGCAGCGACGGCTCCCGGCCGGCCAGGAAGCCGTCGTAGAAGACCGCCAGCTCGCGGAAGAAGATCGACATCGACCAGCCGTCGGTGGCGATGTGGTGGAAGGAGGCCAGCAGCACGTTCTCCGCCGGGCCCAGGGCCGCCAGCAGGAAGCGCGCGACGGGCCCGCGGGCGAGGTCGAACGGCCGCACCGCCTCGGCGCGCAGGGCCGCGTCCAGGGCCCGCTCCCGCGCCGGCGCCGGCAGGGCGCTGAGGTCCACCCGCGCGAACGGGATCTCGACGGCCGGCAGCACGGCCTGCGCCGGCCCCAGCTCCCCCTGGACGTAGACCGTCCGCAGGGGCTCGTGGCGGCGCACGATCCCGGCCAGGGCCAGCGCCAGGGGGCGGAGGGCCAGCCGCCCCTCCAGGCGCACCGACATCGGCACGTTGTACTTCGGCGTCCCCGGCTCCAGCCGGTCGAGCAGCCAGAGCCGCTGCTGGGCGAGCGACAGCGGGAGCCTCTCGACCCCCTCCGTCAGCTCCGGGGCCACCTCGACGGCGCCGCCGGTCAGCCGCCCCGCCAAGCCGGCCACCGTGGGCGCCTCGAACATCGTGGTCAGGGGGAGGTCGATGCCCAGGCCGTCGCGGATGCGGGTGAGCACCCGGACGGCGAGCAGCGAGTGCCCCCCCAGCGCGAAGAAGTCGTCGTGGAGGCCCACGTGATCGACCCCCAGCACCTCGCGCCAGATCCCCGCCAGCCACTCCTCCACCTCGGTGCCCGGGAAGACCGGCTCGGCCGTGGAGACATGCGGCTCGGTCTCGGGGACCTTCCCGGACGCCTCCGGGAGCGCCGCGCCCGCGGCCAGCCGCTGGGCGAGGCCGGCCACCGTGGACGCCTCGAACAGGTCGCTCAAGGGGAGCTCGGTGCCGAAGGCCTCGCCGACGCGGGCCAGCACCCGGATGGCCAGCAGCGAGTGGCCGCCCAGCTCGAAGAAGTCGTCGTGGACCCCCACCCGCTCGACGCCCAGCACCTCGCGCCAGATCGCCGCCAGCCGCTCCTCCTCGGGGGTGCGCGGCGCCACGTAGCCCACGGCAGGCTCCTCCCACCCGTCATCCTCCACCTCGGAGGGGCGGGAGCGGAGCTGCGCGATCTCCTCCTCGCTGAGCGGCAGCAGCGCCGAGAGGGGACGATCGGGACCGGCCGCGATCCCCTCGACCACTCTCCGCCAGTGCGCCAGCAGGCGCTCGGCGGTGGAGGGATCGAAGAGACCGGCGTCGAATTCGAGGGTGGCGGCGAGCCCCTCGGGCTGGCGCACCACGCTGAGCATGAGATCGAACTTGGCGGTGCCGGTCTCCAGCCGCTCGACGGTGACCGCCGCCGCGCCCAGGCGCTCGACCCGCAGCGGCTCCTCCAGTTGGAAGACCGCCTGGAACAGCGGATTGCGCGCCCGCCGCCGCTCCGGCCGCAGCTCCTCGACCAGCCGCTCGAAGGGGACGTCCTGGTGGGCGTAGGCCCCCAGGCAGACCTCGCGCACCCGGTCCAGCAGCTCCAGGAAGGCGGGGTCCCCCTCGACCGGCGTGCGCAGCACCAGCATGTTGACGAAGAAGCCGATCAGCCCCTCGGCCTCGGCGGCGCCGCGGTTGGCCACCGGCGAGCCCACCGGCACCGAGGGGGCGTCCGCGTAGCGGGCGAGCTGGGCCTGGAAGGCGGCGAGCAGCACCATGAACGGCGTCGCCCCCGCCCGCCGGGCCAGCGCCTCGACCCCGGCGGCCGGCAGGGTGAGCGAGCGCGTGCCGCCGCGCGAGGAGCGGACGGCGGTCCGCGGACGGTCCACCGGCAGCGCCAGCGGGGCCATGCCGGCCAGCCGCTCCCGCCACCAGGCGACCTGCTCCTCCAGCCCCTCGCGCTCCCGCTGCCAGACGGCCCAGTCGGCGTACTGCGCGGGCAGCTCCGGCAGCGGCGAGGGGAGCCCGGCGGCGAAGGCCTCGTAGAGGGCGGCCAGCTCCGCCAGCAGGATGCCCAGCGACCAGCCGTCCGCCACCACGTGATGGAGGGTCAGCAGGAGCTCGTGGTCCTCCGGCCCCCGCCGCAGCAGGAGGGCGCGGAAGAGCGGCCCCCGGGCGAGGTCGAACGGCGCCGTGGCGATCTCGTGGGCCAGCCGCGCCGCCTCCGCGTCCGCCTGCCCGGCGCCGGCGAGGTCGATCCGCGGCAGCACCTCGGCGGCCGGCGGCAACACCACCTGCAGGGGCTCGCCGCGCTCCTCGCGCAGCACGGTGCGCAGGGCCTCGTGCCGGCGGGCGATCTCGGCCAGGGCCCGCTCCAGGGCGATTTCATCGAGAGGACCGGCCAGGCGGATGGCCCCGGGGAGGTGGTAGACGGGGCTCCCCGGCTCCAGGCGGTCGAGGAACCAGAGCCGCCGCTGGGCGAAGGAGAGCGGCAGCCCCTCGCCCGGCCGGCGCGGCACCCGCCGCACGGGGGGCAGGGCGGGCTGGCCGGAGAGCTCGGCGGCGCGCGCCGCCAGGGAGGCCGCCGTAGGGTGGAGGAAGACCTCGGCCACCGGCAGCTCCACGCCCAGCAGGCGCGAGGCGCGGGCCGCCAGACGCGTGGCGAGCAGCGAGTGGCCGCCCATGGCGAAGAAGTCGTCGTCCGGCCCCACCCGCTCCGCGCCGAGCACCTCGGCCATCAGCCCCGCCAGCAACTCGGCGGCCTGGCCGCGGAAGACCGGCGCGGCCGGGGCCTGGACGGCGGGGGCACCCGGATCGGGGAGCGCCTTGCGGTCCACCTTGCCGTTGGGGGAGA
>JAICSG010000678.1 GCA_025937035.1 Thermoanaerobaculia bacterium
CTCTACCTCGCCGGGCAGGGGTCGCTCCCGCTGTCCGAGGAGGAGACCCGGGACCTGCCGACCCTGGTCCTGCCGCCGCGGTCCACGGCGGCCGCGCCCCTCGCCTCTCCCGAGACGATCGAGACCGACCGCCCCCGCCTGCCCGCCGTCCCACCCCCGTCCGGGACCTCCTACCGGCCGATCCGCGGGACGGGCAGGCACGGCGTGCTGACGGCCGTCCTGGTGACGGTGGTGGCGGCGGTCGCGCTGCTCCTCTGGCTCAAGCCCGGGCCCGAGCCGGCCGCCGCGCCGCCGGTCCCGGCGGCCTCCCGCCCCACTCCCGTCCAGGCCGAGACCACCGTGGCCGCCAACCCGGCTCCCCAGCCGGCGGCGCCCATGGTGAGCGCCTCCCCGCCGCCGCTCCCGGCTCCCAAACGGAAGGAGAAGGAGAGCCTTAAGGCCGCGGCGAGCCCGGAGCCCAGCGCCGCCGCTCCCGCGCCCGCTCCGGAGAAGGCGGCGCCGGCACCCGAGCCCCCTCCGGCCCCGGACGAGGGGCTCCCCCAGAATCTCCCCCAGCTCACCAGCGAGCTCGCCGAGAGGAGCGACAAGCTCCTGCGCCTCTACAAGGAATTCCTGGACAAGAAGAAGGACGGCGGCGCCGAGCTCACCGACGCGGACGACCAGCTCGAGGAACAGATCAACGAGCTGGACACCGCCGCGGACCGCTTCAACAAGCGGGTAAACGAGCGCTTCTTCGTCCGCGCCTGGGACCGCCTGAAGCTCCAGGATCAGAAGGAGGCGATCCGCCGGCGGTCGCAGGACATCGCGGGCGCGGTCGGCCACATCGACCGGCTGATAGCCCAGGTGCAGCCCAGCGCCGACGTGCGGCAGGAGTGGCAGGAGGTACGCCGCCGCTGGGCGCGGGTGAGCCAGATGGTAGCCACCCGCTAGAGCCTCAGTACCGGAACACCGCCGCCATCGCCTGGCCGTCCGGCACCTCCTGCTGGGGGACCGCGAAGACCTTGCCGCCGTTCAGGAAGGTCCGCACCGCCGCGAGGTCGAGGAGGTCCTCGCCTCCCTTCTGCGCCAGGTCCTGATTCTCCTGGAGCCGCGCCTCGCGCTTCTTCGGGTCGTAGCTCCCCCAGAGGCGGACGCCCCGGGCCACGAACAGGGTGTCGATCCGGCCGTCATGGGCAGCCGGCAGAATCTCCTCGTAGCGGCTGGAGGCGCGGCCGGTGCCGAGGAGGTCGCCGTAGCGCTCGGCGGCCTTGCGGCGGTCGGCGGTCAGCACGGGCTCCACGATCTCCCAGGCCATGTCGCGCAGCTCCTCCGGCGAGAGCCCCTCGGCGTTGCCGGTCAGCCCCTCGTCCAGGACTTGTGGGTGCTCGGTCGTCTCCTTGTACCGCGGCAGCAGGTACTCGACCCCGGCGAGCACCACGGGGATGTCGCGGTCCATGTATCGGAGGAGAGCTTTGTCCGCCAGGTTGAAGTACTGCACGATCTCGGCCTTCAGATTGTCCTCAGCCGTGCCGTGCCCATGGACGAGCGGCGTCCGCGCCATAGTCGCCCGGGCCCGGTTGCTAGAGCCCGGCTGCTGGATCTGCATGTACCGCCGGACCAGATCGCCCAGGGCCTCGGTAAGACCCTGGGGAACGCCGGGGATCTCCAGCTCCTCCGCGTGGTGCTGGGTCGCCGCGATCAGCCGGATGCTCTTGAGGCTGAGGGCGAGCACGTAGAACGGCTGGTCCTCGGCCAGCAGCGTGAACAGCGGCTTGAGGTGGAAGCGCTCGTTCACCAGCACGAATTCGTCGAGCGGAATCGGCAACCGGTAGGTCCGGAAGACCTCGGGGGAGAAGAAGATCGCCAGGCCGTCGCTCTGGGTCTGCCAGAAGGCCTGGTCGTCCACCAGCTCCCGCACCGGGGTCATCAGCTCGGCGGCGTCGGTGCTCTCCATCCCGGACTCCTCGAGCTTCTGCTGGACGGTGCGGAGGAGGTTCTTGAGCCGGATGGGGTTCTGCTGCGTCTCCACGCCGGCCCGGAAGGTCGGCATGTAGATCGAGATCCTGGGACGGCCCGGCAACTGGAGGAGGTCTTCGATGTCTTCGCGGCGGATCGTGCTCAGGCGCGGGGCCTGAACGTCGTCTCTGGTGAGTATGGCCATGGGCACCTCCTGGCGAATGAAAGCGGAGCCCGAGACCCCACCCGCGATGGGCGGGGCCGGGCTACCCGAGATTTTCAGCAAGGGGCGTGCCGTGGAGCTCTAGGCCGGCGGGGGCGTGCAATCCGTGGTGCAGGAGCCGCAGCTGTAGTGCGCCGGATTCGTTCCGCACCGGGTCACCAGGCAGGGCCTGGACTTCGTCGTCGTGCAGCTCTGGCAGATGCCGTAGGCGATACAGGAGTCCGACTTCGCGGGCCGGACGGCCACGGTGGTCATCAGGACGGCCGCGGCAACGAGCAGAAGCTTGAGCCGAGACATGAGGATCCTCCTTTCCGAGACAGGGAGCGATATCAGGCTCCCATAAAGAACTGTGCCTCGGAAGAGAGGATTCGCTACGACAGGACGGCCATCCGGCCCCGCCGCAGCCGCTTCGCCCCATAGACCCCCAGCAGCAGGAGGGCCCCCAGCAGGATGATCGCCGGCCCCGAGGGGAGGTCGTAGTCGAACGACAGGACCAGCCCTCCCAGGGTGATCCCGACCCCGATCCCGACCGAGCCGAGGAGCACGCTCCGCAGATCCTTCCAGAGCATCAGGCTGATCACCGAGGGGATGGTCAGCAGGGCCACCACCAGGATGATCCCCACCACCTGGATCAGGATCACGACCGACAGCGCGATCATCCCCAGCAGCAGCGCCATCAGCAGCCGCACCTGGAGCCCGCGGACCCGGGCGAAGACCTCGTCGAAGGCCACGGCCACGATCCCCTTGAAGAAAAGAAAGAGAGTCGCGAGCACCGAGACCGCCAGGATCAGGATCGCCAGCAGGTCGCGCCGGGTCACCAGCAGGATGTTGCCGAAGAGGTAGGTCATCAGGTTCGGGGCATAGCCCGGCGTCTTGTAGACGAAGACCACGCCCACCGCCATGCCCACGGCCCAGAGCACGCCGATCAGCGCGTCGTAGGAGCGGATGGTCTCGCGGTCCACCGCGCCCAGGGCGAAGGCGCAGGCCAGGGCCACCGGGATGGCCCCGAGCAGCGGATCGATCCCCAGGAAGAAGCAGAGCCCCATGCCGCCGAACGCCGCGTGGCTGATGCCGTCGCTGATGAA
>JAICSG010000130.1 GCA_025937035.1 Thermoanaerobaculia bacterium
GAATCCGGGCGGGTGGCGAATTGGGGCCGGCGGCGAAATCGGACCGATCCGACTGATCCGTCCGATCCGTCCGATCGGCGGGCCACCTACCCAATCCTCCCGGCGCGCTCGTACGTCATATCTCCCGCCTGTACAATCCACGCGTGTCCAGAATCCACCTCCTCCCCGACCCCCTCGTCTCCCAGATCGCCGCCGGCGAGGTGGTGGAGCGTCCATCCTCCGTGGTCAAGGAGCTGGTCGAGAACTCCCTCGACGCGGGGGCGGGGCTGATCGAGATCCAACTCGAGGGGGGCGGCAAGGCGCGCATCGCCATCGGCGACGACGGCTCCGGCATGGGGCGCGACGACGCCCTCCTCGCCTTCGACCGCCACGCCACCAGCAAGATCGCCAGCTTCGACGACCTGGAGCGCGTCGCCACCCTCGGCTTCCGGGGGGAGGCGCTCGCCTCGATCGCCGCCGTGGCGCGGGTCGAGATGACCACCGCCGAGCGGCCCGGCGAGGGGCACCGGGTGGTGATCGAGGGGGGGAAGGTGCGGGTGGCCGAGCCGTTCGCCCGGCCGCGTGGCACTACGATCGACGTCCGCTCGCTCTTCTTCAACGTGCCCGCCCGGCGCAAGTTCCTCAAGGCCCCCCAGACCGAGCTGCGCCGCTGTGTCGAGGTGGTGCAGGGGTACGCCCTGGCGCGGCCGGACGTCCGCTTCCAGGTCTTCCACGAGGGGCGGGAGCTGCTGGACGCCCTGCCGGCCCCGGGCACGGCGGCCGGCTCGCGCGAGCGCATCGGCCAGATCTTCGGCCCGGAGCTGGCCCGCGAGCTGGCGGAGATCCCCGAGAGCGGGGGAGGGGAAGAGGCCATCCGCGGCTTCGTGGGGACCCCCGCCACCGCGCGCGGCCGGCGCCATTTCATCTACGTGAACCGCCGCCTGATCCGCGACCGCGCCGTGCTCGCCAACTTCTACCGCGCCGTGCGCGACGAGTGGAGGAGCGAGGACTTTCCGGCCCTTTTCCTCTTCCTCGACATCGCCCCCGAGGACGTCGACGTCAACGTCCACCCCCAGAAGGCCGAGGTCCGCTTCCGCGAGCCCGCCCTGCTGGACCGCATCTACGACGCCCTCCGCCGCGCCCTGGAGCGCGCCCGCGGCGAGGAGGCCGCGCCGCTGAGGCCGCCCGCCGCCGAGCCGTACGTCCCCTTCGCCTGGCAGGGGCTGGGGGAGAGGAAGAGCGCATCGTCCTGGGACCGGCCCCGCGAATCTCCCGCGGTGCCCGCCCTCGTGGAGCTGCCGGTGACTCCCACCCGGCTGGCGACGCCGTCCTACGTCCCCGTCGAGAGGCCGATCGTGCCGCTCTCCGGCCGTAGCGGCGAGGCCCGTCCCTTCCGTCTGCTGGGCCAGTACAAGGGGACGCTGATCCTGCTCGAAGGGCCGGACGGCCTCTACGTGATCGATCAGCACGTGGCGCACGAGCGCATCCTCTTCGAGCGCCTGCGCCGGGCCATGGCCGCCGAGCGCCCTCCGGTGCAGCACCTCCTCTCGCCGGTCCTCCTCGACCTCTCTCCGGCCGAGCGGCTGCGGATCAACGAGCTCGCCTCCGGCCTCGAAGAGCACGGCTTCGCCATCGCGGTCCTCTCGGGAGGCACCCTCGCCCTCACCTCGGTCCCGGCGGTCCTCTCCGCCGATGAAGCCGAGAGACTGCTGCGCAGCCTGGCCGCGGACTCCGGGGACGGCACCGCGGGAGCGGACGACCTCTCCCGGGAGATCCTGGAGAACCTCGCCGCCAGCATGGCCTGCAAGGCGGCGGTGAAGATGCACCACCCCCTCTCCGCCCCCGAGATGGAGGCCCTGGTCGCCGAGCTCTTCACCGCCGAGCAGCCCTACGCCTGCCCCCACGGCCGGCCGATCGTCCTCCAGATGACCGACTCGGATCTGGAGCGGCGGTTCGGACGGCGATAGCGGGCTGCTAATATCCCGTTATGGCATTCGGCCGCCGCGACACCACACCTCTCGAGAAGCGCCTGGGCCACCGGTTCAAACGACTCGATCTCCTGCAGCTCTCGCTGACCCACCGCTCCTGGGCCAACGAGCAGGGGATTCCGGAGCACTACGAGCGACTGGAGTTCCTGGGCGACGCCGTCCTCGGGGTGGTGACCGCCGAGTGGCTCTACGCCAACCATCCCGAGCTCCCAGAGGGGGAGCTGTCCAAGCACAAGGCGCAGCTCGTCAGCCGCGACACCCTGGCCAAGCACGCCCTGGAGCTCGACCTCGGATCGTCCCTGCGCATCGGGGTGGGGGAGGACCGCTCGGGGGGACGCGCCAAATCCTCCCTGCTCGCCGACTCCATGGAGGCGGTCTTCGGCGCCCTCTATCTCGACGGCGGGCTGGAGGTGGCGCGAAAGGCGATCCTCCCCATGCTGGAGAGCGCCTTCGAGGAGCGCACCCGGCAGGTGGTGACCGACGCCAAGACCCAGCTCCAGGAGGTCGCCCAGGCGCTCGGCTGGGACCTCCCCGACTACCGCGTCACCGACTCCATCGGCCCGGACCACAACAAGACCTTCGTCGTCGAATGCTGGCTGGCGGGAAAGCTCTGGGGCCGGGGCGAGGGACCCAGCAAGAAGATCGCCGAGCAGCGGTCCGCCGCGGACGCGCTGGTGAAGATCCCGGAAAGCCAGGAGAGTCAGGAACCGGAGTAGGGGCGGCCCGGGGTGGCCGCCCTGGGGTGGCGGGCTGGCCCGCCCCTGCCCGGGCATGAATGCCCGGGCTACGTTGGAAACGAAAAGCCGGCTGAAGCCGACTCCGAAGACAGCGCCGCTCGTTCAGGAGCCGGGTTCACCCGGCTTTTTGGTTGAAGCGTAGCCCGGGCATTCATGCCCGGGCGGGGGGCCGAGCCATCTGGCGATCTTTCCCCCCGGCACCCTCCTTGCTTGAGACCCCCCGGCATGGAAACCCGCGCCGCGAGCCCGGCCGCTCCCCGTACGCCCAGCCCCGCACCTCTTCCAGCGCCCAGGCCCCCCCGCCAGCCCGGATGGCGGAGCCTGGACATCCTCCGGGCCGCGGCGCTGGTGATCGGGCTCGTTCTCCTCCTGCTCCTTCTCTGGGTGGCTCACGACCTGATCTTCATCACCTTCCTGGGCGTCCTCTTCGGGCTCGCCGTGGCGCGCGGGGCCGACTTCCTGGAGCGTTACCGGATCCCCCGGGGCGTGGGCGCGGTCCTCATCGTGGCCGCCTTCCTGGGAGTGATCGTGGGGCTCGGAGCCTGGGCGGCGCCGACCCTGCGGGCCCAGTCGAGCGAGCTCCAGGCGCAGCTCCCCCAGGCCCTGAACCGGCTGGAAGGATGGATCGACAGCCACCGGGACGGCGTCGTCGGACAGCTCATGCCGCCCCCCGCGCCGGCGGCTCCCGCCCAGCCGCCCGCGGAGTCGCCTCAGGCGTCGCACGGTCTCTCCGGGAGCCTGCAGGGACAGCTTGGCGCCGTGGGCCGCTATCTCTTCTCCTTCCTCTCCTCGACCGTCGCCGTGGTGGGAGGGCTGCTGCTGATCCTCTTCACCGCGATCTACATCGGCGCCGAGCCGGACCTCTACCACAAGGGGCTGCTGCACCTCTTCCCGCACGAGGCGCGCTCCCGGGCGGACGAGGTCCTCGACGCCATCGGCTTCACCCTGCGCCGCTGGCTGGTGGCGCAGCTCATCATGATGGCGTCGATCGGCGTGGCCACCGCCGTGGGCTTGAGCCTGCTCGGCGTCAAGGCGGCGCTGGCGCTGGGCCTGATCGCCGGCCTCCTGGAATTCATCCCCATGCTGGGGCCGATCCTCAGCGCCGTCCCCGGCATCGCGATGGCCTTCCTCGACTCGCCCCAGAAGGCCCTCTTCGTGGCCCTGGTCTACTGGGGGGTCCAGTTCCTGGAAGGGCACATCCTGCAGCCGCTGCTGATGAAGCGCGGGGTCGACCTGCCGCCGGTGGTGACCCTGGTGGGCCTCTCGCTGATGGCCATCGTCTTCGGCTTCCTGGGCATGCTGGTCGCCGTCCCCGTCCTCGCCGCCGTCATGGTGGCGATCAAGATGCTCTACGTCGAGGACGTGGTGGGGGACGACATCCAGGTCATGAACAGCCCCGACACCCCCGTCCCGCCGGGCAAGCCGGCCCATCCGGCGGCGTAGCCCGAAGCTCGCGCGCGGAAGCCTGAGATTCCGTTCTGGAAGCGTCAGGTTCCATTCTGGAAGCCTCAGAAACCGATCTGAAAGCCTGAGAAACCGTCTTCGGAGCCGCCGTTCGCGGCTGGAAGCTCGCGGTTCCATCTCCAAAGCCTCAGATTCGGCTCCGGAAGCCTGAGATTCCGTCCTGACTCGGTGGCTTGACGGGTTGGATGAGCCTGCTTTCGTTTCGTAGCTCCCAGCTTCGGGTCTGTATCTACAAGATTTCGTCTCGTCCCGGGAGCTTTCGATCCGGAATGCAATGGATTGTTCTTTGAAAGAGGTCTTTTCTCTCGTGGAAGTTCTCGAAAAATAGGGATTGACCCTGGCTCGCGAACGGCTACTATTAGGAAACCTTGATGCGCACAAGGCCAAAGAAGGGAGCTGTAAGGGACGTTGAGCTTAACCAAACAAGAGTCAGGACAAGGAGAGAACGTATGGCGGCCAAAGGTCAATCGTATGCAGAGAAGCTCAGTCGTTGGGAAGTTCTGATCACCAATGCGAAGCCGGCTCTTCCGGACATGCCTCACCTCACCGAGGACGTGACGGCGCTCGATCAGAAGCTTGGACAGGTGCGGACCCTCCAGAGCCAACTGGAAGACCTGCGCTCCCAGGCGAGGACGATCCGTCAGGCGATCCAGGTCGCGGCCCGGGACGGTGAGAAGGTCCGCACCCGGGTGGGGGCCAGCCTGAAGGGGAAGTACGGCTTCGAGAACGAAGCGCTGGTGAAGTACGGCTTCAAGCCCCGTCCGCAGGTGGTCCGCCGTCGCAAGACCACGGAGGAGCCGCCGCCGGCCGGCCAGCCGGAGACCAAGCCGCCGGGCGGCGCGAAGTAGGGTCGCCGCTCGACGGGCTCATGCAGGTCCCGGGGGGCCGGAAGCCCCCCGGTGTTTGTCGTTCACCAACAGTCTTGATAATGACCTTGGCGATCGAATTCTGTGTTGCTGAAAAGGCGATTGTGTCTTCGTGATCTCCAAAGGAATCATTGACGGATCTTGGAGGGTAGCTTAGAATCGAAGCATCAACCTATAAGCGACAATTGACCCATGAGCGAGCTGACGGATACCCGCACCTTTGCTCGATATTGCCTTCACTTGCAGAGTGTGCTCGGCGTTGCGCGCCAACTCGACGGAGGCCAGCCATGTCTGGTGAATTTGAGGTCAGCGGAACCAGTAACGAAGCGCTCTTCACGCTCAAGCTGCACCGTGGCGAGGGCATGTGCCTCCTCGCCATGAACTGGAAAGAGGGAACCCCGCCGAAGGATTTCGTCGGTTTTGCCATCGAGTACAAAGAGCCGAACGGCATCAAGTTTTTTGCCCTGAAAAATCGCTTGTGCTTTCCCGGGAGTGATGGCGGAGTCAATCCCAACCGGCTCTCCACCCGCCTTTCGCCGATCCAGAAGTTCCGCTGGGTGCATTTCCCGCGCAACGCGGAGCTTCCTGGAGAGTTCGTCTACCAGGTCACGCCGGTGTTCATGAACGACGCCGAGGAGCTGAGCTACGGCGAGCCCCAGACGGCTGCCATCGAGCTCCGGCGCGAGACCTATCCCGGCCAGCTCAACGTCACCTTCACGCGTGGCTTCGTCTCGTCTCAGGCGTTCGTGGACAACTACGGCGGCGACGACGCGATCAAGACGCTCCTCCCGCCCAGCGCGGATGCCGGTTTGGATTTCGTGCCCACGCACCCCAAGGCTGAGGAGGCCCTGGCGTGGATGGGCTTCGAGGCGCGCAGCGCGATCCTGGAAGTCCTCGATCAGGCCATCGCCGATGAACAGGCCGAGGTCCGCGCGGTAGTCTACGACCTGAACGAGCCCGGCATCGTCTCGCGTCTGGAAAAGCTCGGCAAGCGGCTGAAGATCCTCATCGACGATGAGGGGGACCACGGGGAGGCGACGTCCGCGGAGACGGCGGCCGCGAAGCGGCTGGCCTTGTCCGCCGGAGCGGACCAAGTCAAGCGGCAGCACCTGGGCAGCCTCCAGCACAACAAGACGGTCGTGGTCGACGGCCCGCAGGTGCAGGCCGCCGTGTGCGGCTCCACCAACCACTCCTGGCGCGGCTTCTTCGTGCAGAACAACAACGCCATCATTCTGCGGACCTCAAGCGCGGTCAAGATCTTCCGGCAGGCGTTCGAGGACTACTGGGCGAACGACAACAACGTCGCCGACTATGCCAAGACCGGCTCCGCGGCCTGGAACGATCTCAAATTGGACGGCATCGACGCCCAGATCGGATTCTCGCCGCGGTCGAAGAAGAACGCAGTGCTGAAGGCCGTCGCCGACGACATCGCGACCACCGAGTCCAGCCTCTTCTTCTCGCTCGCCTTCCTCTACCAGACGCCGGGGGCGATCCGGAACGCCATCAAGAAGATCAAAGAGGACGACACCGTCTTCTCCTATGGCATCTCGGATCACGCGGTCAAGGACATCAACGGCCAGACGGCCGAGGGCCTTGACCTGCAGAAACCCGACGGCAAGGTCACCTTGGTGGAGCCCGCAGCCCTGACAGGGAAGGTCCCCGAGCCGTTCAAGTCCGAGCCCACCGGCGGCGGCGGCACCCGGTTGCACCATAAATTCGTGGTCATCGACTTCGACAAGCCGACCGCGCGCGTCTACATGGGCTCCTACAACTTCTCATCGGCCGCGGACATCCAGAACGGAGAGAACCTGCTGCTCCTCCGCGACCGCCGGATCGCGGTCTCCTACGTCGTCGAGGCGATCCGCATCTTCGATCACTACGAATTCCGGGTCGCCCAGCAGGAGGCGGCGAAAGCGAAGAAGACGCTCCAACTGGCCAAGCCTCCGCGCAAGCCTGGCGAGAAGCCCTGGTGGGACGAGGACTACACGAACGCCCGGAAGATCCGCGATCGCGAGCTCTTCGCCTGAACGACGGACGACTTCAACACGGGGAGTGGCGGAGGGTGCTCGCTGCTTTTCGGCGGAGGCTCGCTATGCGCTCCGAGCGCGACCTTCGCCCCCGCCCGCGTACCGGGCCAGCTTCCGGAACAGCACGTCCGGATTGATCGGCTTGCCCACGAACTCCGTGAAGCCGGCGGCGTCGAGCTCGTGCTGGTGCCCCATGCGGGTGGAGGCCGAGATGGCGAAGACCGGCAGCCGCGCGAGCCTCTCGTCCGGAAGAGAGCGGATCTGGCGGGTCGCGGCGTACCCGTCGAGCTCCGGCATCCGCAGGTCCATCAGGACGAGATCGTAATCCCCGGTCCGGACGCTCTCGACCGCCTGGTGGCCGGTCGTCACCACGTCGTGCTCAACGCCCCACCTCCGCAGCAGCCCGGTGAGGACGAATACGTTCACCTCGTTGTCGTCCGCCACCAGGACCCGCAGGCCCTTCAGCGTCTGCGGAGCGGTCTCCTCCAGCGTGGTCTCGGCCACGGTGGGCTCGGCCGTCTTCAGGCGCAGGCGGAAGGAGAACGCCGTCCCCCTCCCGAGCTCGCTCTCGACCTCCAGACGGCTGCCGTGGAGCTCGACCAGACGCTTGCTGATCGAGAGGCCCAGGCCCGTGCCGCCGTACTTCATGCCGATGTCGTAGCTCGCCTGCGTGTAGTCCTCGAAGATGTGCGCCAGCCGCTCCGGAGCGATGCCGATGCCGGTGTCCGCCACCCGGAGCTCGAACGAGACGGCGTCCGCTTCCAGCTCCAGGACCTGGAGCTCGACCGTTACCGCGCCCTGCGACGTGAACTTGAGGGCGTTCCCCAGCAGGTTCGTGAGCACCTGTCCGATCTTGACGGGGTCTCCCAGCAGGGCGTCCGGCAGGCGCTCGTCGATGCGCGTCTCCAGGGCCAGGCCCTTCTCCTCGGCCTTCCCATGGAGGCCGTGAGCCACCTGGTGGACCAGCTGCCGCAGGTCGAACGTCCTCTCCTCCAGGGAGATGTTGCCCGACTTGATCTTGCTGAAGTCGAGGACCTCGTTGACCAGGTGCAGCAGGTTCTCCGACGAGGAGCGGAGGATGCGGACGTACTTCTCCTGCTTCGGGGAGAGCTCCGAGGCGCCGAGCAGGTGCGCGACCCCCATGATGGCGTTGAGCGGCGTGCGGATCTCATGGCTGATCATGGAGATGAAGTCCGCCTTGGCCTTGTCCGCGCGCTCGGCCCTCTCCCGCTCGCGCCGGAGCTCGCGCTCGTACTCGCTGCGGTCAGCGGCGTTGAAGACCGTGGTGCGGGTCAGCAGCGGAGCTCCCGAGCCATCCTTCCGGAGCACCGAGTGGACGAGCACCGGCAGGCGGCCCCCGTCCGCGCGGGAGATCTCCAGCGAGATCTCGCGCACCTCCCCCTGCATACGCAGGAGCGGGGCGAAGTGCGTCTCGTGGAAGATCCTGCCGCCAGGGGTGAGCAGGTCCTGAAAGCGCCGGCGGCCGATCAAGTCCTCGCGCCGGTAGCCCGTCCAGTCGAGGAAGGTCTGGTTGACCTTGACCAGCAGCCCGTCCGGAAGCGAGGA
>JAICSG010000375.1 GCA_025937035.1 Thermoanaerobaculia bacterium
CCGCGAAGTAGAGGAAGGGGCTGGAGGCGCAGAATTCCTGCCCCTGGAAGAGCATCGGCGTCCCGGGCCCCAGCAGCAGGAAGGCCGTAAGCGCGCGGTAACGGCCGGGGGAGGAGAGCTTGTGGCAGCGCTCGCCGCGGGCCGAGTTGGCCACCTGGTCGTGGTTCTGGAGGAAGTTGATGAAGGCCGCCGGCGGCAGCCCCAGACCCGAGGCCCCCCGGCGCTGCTGTTGCCAGGAGTAGCGCTGTCCTTGATAGAGATAGCCGTACTTGACCAGGGAGATCATCTCCTGGGGGCAGCCGGTGTAGTCCGTGTAGTAGGCCTCGTTGCGGCCGGTCAGCGCCACCTGGGTGGAATGATGGAAGTCGTCGTTCCACAGGGCGTCGAGCCCGTAGCCGCCCTCCCCGGGAGGCCGCACCAGCTTCGTCTCCTGGGGCTCGTTCTCGGCCACCAGGTACATCGCCCGTCCCCCCGCCGCCTCACGGACCCGCCGGGCCACGGCGGCGAGGATGTGGTCCTCCGAGGCGTCCTTCACGTCCTGAGTGGCGTCCAGCCGCAGGCCGTCGAGATGGAATTCCTCGATCCAGTAGCCGGCGTTGGCGAGGAAGAATTCGCGCACCGGCCCGGCATCCTCGCCGTCGAAGTTGATCGCCTGCCCCCAGTCGTTCTTGTAGCGATCGGTGAAGTAGTTCTCCGAGAATTGCTTGAGATAGTTGCCGTCCGGTCCCAGGTGGTTGTAGACCACGTCGAGGATCACGGCGAGGCGATTGGCATGGGCCCGGTCGACGAAGCGGCGGAAGTCGTCCGGCTCGCCGTAGAGGTGGTAGGGGGCGAAGAGGTCGACCCCGTCGTACCCCCAGCCGAAGCGGCCGGGAAACTCGGCGACCGGCATCACCTCCAGCACGGTGATCCCCAGCTCCGCCAGCTCTTTGAGCTGCCGCGCGGCGGCTCCCCAAGTCCCCTCCGGGGTGAAGGTGCCGATGTGCATCTCGTAGATCACCTGCCCCTCGGGGCCGGCGCCGGCCCACCCCTCGTCGGTCCACTCGAAGGTGGAGGGATCGACCACCCGGGACGGCCCGTGGGGTCCCTGGGGCTGGAAGCGGGAGGCGGGATCGGGGAGGGCGTCGCCGCCGTCGAGGCGGTATTTGTAGAGGGCCCCCGCGCCCGCTCCCTTCACCAGCCCGGAGAACCAGCCGCCCTTCTCGGGGGTGAGCTCGAAGTCGACCTCCCACTCCTCGGCGGAGCTCTCCTCGAACACGACCTCGACCCGCTTTCGCGAAGGGGCCCAGACCCGGAAGTGGACGCCTCCGGGTGTCACTTCGGCACCCACGGGGAGGCGGCGGCGCGGCTGGGGCCGGCGCCGGGTGGACGGTTTGGAGGCGGTCTTCTTCTGCGTGGCCACGGGGCCGGGAAATGCAGGGGGCGTGCCGAGCCTACTCCCCTCGCGCCGACGGCGCCCCGAGCTGCACGGGCACGGTCACCCGCCGGTTGCCGCGGAGCACTTCCACCCGCACGGTGTCGCCGGCCTTCTTGCCCTCGATGGCGACGAGGAGCGCGTCATCGGAGGTCACCGGCTGGCCCTCCACGGAGAGGACGATGTCCCCTAGCTCCACACGGCCGAAGCCGGCGCGCCGGAGCCCCTGGATCCCGGCCCGGGCGGCGCCGCTGCCAGGGGCGACCCGGGAGACCACCGCGCCTTCGATCCCGAGCCGCTGCGCCAGCCCCTGGGACACCTCGATCCCCAGGGAGGGGCGCTGGACCTTACCGTAGCGGATCAGGTCCGGCACCACCCAGGCCACGTCGTGCTCCGGGATGGCGAAGCCGATCCCCGCCGAGCCGCCCGAGGGGCTGTAGATGGCCGTGTTGACCCCGATCAGCCGGCCGGAGCTGTCGAGCAGGGGGCCCCCCGAGTTGCCCGGGTTGATCGCCGCGTCGGTCTGGATCACCTCGCGGATCGGCGCTCCGGACTCCGACTGGATCTCCCGCCCGAGCGCGCTCACCACGCCGGTGGTCAGGCTCTGGTCGAGGCCGAAGGGGTTGCCGATGGCGAAGACGCTCTGGCCCACCTTCAGGGTCTCCGAGCTGCCCAGGGGGAGCGGCGTCAGCTTGTTGGCGGGGGCGTCGATCTTGAGCACCGCCAGGTCCTTCTCGGGCGCGGCGCCCACCAGCTTGGCATCCCAGGTCGACTGGTCCGCCAGGGTCACCTTGGCGGCGTCGGCGTTCGAGATGACATGGAAATTGGTGATGATATGACCCTGGCGGTCCCAGACGAATCCGGAGCCGGCGCCGCGGGGGACCTCGGTCTCGTTGAGGCTGAAGAGATTCTGCTGCACGGCGAGCGAGGTGATGAACACCACCGCCGGCGAGGCGTGCTGGAAGAGGGCGACGGTCGCCTTCTCCTGCTCCTGGAGCTGCGGCTGGGGCTGCGGCGCGATCGCCCCCCGGCTGCCGTTCTGGGCCGGCGCGGGGGCCTCCTGGCGGGCCGGAGAGGCCGTGGGCGCCGAGGGCCCGGCGGCGGTCCCCCGCGCGGACCACGACTTGCCGGCATAGAAGGCGAGCGCGGCGGTGAGCAGGATGACGAGCAGGGATGAGAATGGGGAGCGGCTCATAAGGCTCCTCAGGGGAAGGCCACGGACGAGCACAGACTAGCACGGACAGACATGGACGCAGAGGAGGCCGAAGGGGTGTCCTCCCCTGTCCGTGCTCGCCCGTGTCCGTCCCCATCCGTGTTCCCCTCTTCCGGCACGCCCCTTGCTTTTGCCCCCCGGGGAGACGGGGGAGACATGACCAAGCCATCCGAAGGGGGAGAAACGACGGGCGCAGCCCAGGACCTGCGGGCCCTGCTGGAGGCCGGCGAGGGGTACCGTCAGATCGTCGGCACGATCCAGGACTACGCGATCTTTACCATGGACCCCGAGGGGAAGGTGGCGAGCTGGAACGCCGGCGCGGCGGCCCTCCTGGGATATGAGGCGGAGGAGATCCTCGGCCGCGACGGCGCCTGCTTCTTCACCCCGGAGGACGTCCAGAAGGGGGTCCCCGAGGCCGAGCTGCGGAAGGCGGCGGAGACCGGCCGCGCCTCCGACGACCGCTGGCACGTGCGCAGGAACGGCTCCTACTTCTTCGCCAGCGGCATCACCACCTCCCTGCGCGACGCCCAGGGGGCCCTGCTCGGCTACGTCAAGATCATGCGCGACCGCACCGACCGCAAGCGGCTCGACGAGGAGCTGCGCAACCGGGCCGAGGCGCTGTCGCGGGCGGACGAGGAGAAGGACGAGTTCCTGGCCGTGCTCGCCCACGAGCTGCGCAATCCGCTCGCTCCCGTCTTCTACGCCCTCCGCCTGCTCGACGAGAAGCCGCTCGACGATCCCAACCGCTGGTACATCCGGCGCATCGTCGACCGCCAGATGCGCCGGCTGGCCCGCCTGATCGACGACCTGCTCGACGTCAGCCGCATCCGCACCGGCAAGGTCGAGCTGCGCAGGTCCCGGATCGATCTCAACACCGTGATCGGCCACGCCGTCGAGGTGGTCAAGCCGCTCGCGGAGGACCGCGGGCACGGGCTCTCCTTCTCCCTCGCCCCCGAGCCGGTCTGGCTGGAGGCGGACCCGGTCCGGCTGGAGCAGGTCTTCTCCAACCTGCTGAGCAACGCGGTCAAGTTCACCGAGGACGGCGGGAAGATCGCGCTCTCCGTCGAGCGCCAGCCCCAGGAGGTGGTGGTGCGGGTGAAGGACACCGGGGTGGGCATCCCTCCCGACCTTCTCCCCCGCGTTTTCGACCTCTTCACCCAGGGGGACCGCTCGCTCGACCGCGTCCGCGACGGCCTGGGGATCGGCCTGACCCTCTCCCGCCGGCTGGTCGAGATGCACGGGGGCACGATCGAGGCCCGTAGCGAGGGGGTGGGGCGGGGGAGCGAGTTCGTCGTCCGCCTCCCGGCCTTCCTGCACCACGGACCGCCGGCGGACGAGGAGGCGGCCGCCGATGTGGAGAAGACATCCTCCCGCCCGCTGCGGGTGCTGGTGGTGGACGATAGCGAGGACACCACGGAGCTGCTGGGCACCCTCCTGGAGATGGCCGGCCACTCCATTCAGGTGGCCCACACGGGCCCCTCGGCGCTGGAGGTGGCGTCCGCCTTCCGGCCCGACGCGGTCATCCTGGACATCGGCCTGCCGGGCCTCGACGGCTATCAGGTGGCCCAGCGCCTGCGCGAGGACCCCGCCCTCAAGAGCGTGACCCTGATCGCCGCCACCGGCTACGGCCAGGAGGAGGACCTCCGCCGCTCCCGCGAGGTCGGCTTCGACCAGCACCTGGTGAAGCCGATCGATCCGGGGGAGCTGCAGCGGCTGCTGGCGGAGCTGGCGGGGCGGGTGGAGTGATGAGGCTCCTATCCCACCTCCGTCTTCTCCTCATGCACCAACATCTTCCGTAGTACCTCGGCGTGGCGGGTCGCCTCCTCGGCGCGGCGGTTGGCCATCCAGCGCTCCATGCGGCGGGCGAGATCGGTATTCTCCTGGAGGGCGCGCACGGCGGGCCAGAGAGTGTATTCCAGGCCCTCGTTCTGCTCGGCCAGCAGGCTCTCGGGGGAGAAGGCGTGCCCGGTGCGGCAGCGGAAGTGCACCAGGCTGTCCTGCCGGCTCTCCCAGAGCGCTCCGCCACACTCCGGGCAGGTGAAGCCGGAGGGCTCCCCTGCGTTGTGGGGAAAACGGGTAGCGGAATTCGGGTTCGGGGGCTACAGAGCGATCTGGCCCGCGGGCCGCCCAGTCCTCCGCGGCCTCACCCCTCGGTCACGGCCGGTAGGATATAGTCCCCCTCTCTCGAGAGCCCGACCGAAATGAACGAGCCGACCGACGGAACCTTCCAGAAACTGCATGAATTGGCCCAGAACCTTTGGTGGTCCTGGCAGCCCGACATCCGCGCCATCTTCCGCGAGATCGATCCGGAGACCTGGAGCCTCGTCTACCACAACCCGGTCGCCCTGCTGCAGCGGGTCTCTCCCGAGGAGATCGGCCGCCGGGTGC
>JAICSG010000055.1 GCA_025937035.1 Thermoanaerobaculia bacterium
GAGGCGACGGGGGACCCGGAGGAAGGGCCCGAGCCGGTGGACGCCGAGGAGCCGGAGAGCCTGGCGGTGCGGCGGGAGCTGGCGGGCGTGCTCGGCCGGGCGATCGGCGCCCTGTCGCCGGAGCAGCGGGCGGTGGTCGAGCTGACCTATTACTACGGGCTGGCCTACCCGGAGATCGCGGAGATCGTGGGCTGCCCGGTGAACACGGTGAAAACGCGGATGTTCCACGCCCGCCGGCGGCTGAAGGAGCTGTTGCCGGGGATGGGCGTGTCCGGATACGCGGGTTAGGAGGTAAGACCATGCGAGAGCGGGAGGATCACGGCGAGCGGGTCCATCAGCGGGTCTGGGAGCTGCTCCCCTGGTACGCCAACGGAAGCCTTGCCGAACGGGAACGAGAGTGGGTCGAGACCCATCTCGCGGCATGCCTCCGCTGCCAGGAAGAGGAGCGGGTCTGCCGGCACATGGCCGGTGCCGTGGCGCGGGGCGGCGAGATCGCCCCCGCCCCGCACCCGGTGCAGCTCCAGCGGATGCTCGCGCGCATCGAGGAGAGCGAGCTCGAGGAGAGGGAGAGCGCCGGCCGCTGGCGTCTCCTCGCGCCCCTGCGCTCCCTGGTGGCCGCGACTCCCCGCCCCTTGCGCGGGGCCCTGGTGGCCCAGGCCGCCGTGATCCTCCTGCTGGTCGGATTCCTGGCCTGGAGCTTCTGGCGCCCGGGCACCGCCCCCAACCAGCAGCCGGTCTATCGCACGCTGTCCAATCCGGACGCGGCGCCGGTCCCCTCGGTCCGCCTGCGGGTGATGTTCTCCCCCCGGGCGACGGAAAAGGAGATCCGCGAGCTGCTGCACGGGATCCACGGCGAGATCACCGCCGGCCCCTCGCCGAGCGGCGCCTATACGGTCGAGGTGCCCGCCGCCAGCGATCCGGCCGGGGTGGTGCTGGCTCGCCTGCGCTCCGAGCCCCAGGTGGTGATGTTCGCCGAGCCCGCCGCCGGGCCGGGAGAGGCCGGCCGGTGAGCACCGCCCTGCTCCGGGGAGCCGGGCTGGGAGCCCTGCTTCTCGGTTCTCTCCTCGTCTTGGGCTGCGGGAGCGCTCCCTCCGGATCCGGCGAGGGTGGCGCCGCCGCCGCTCCGCCGCCGCTGACCGATCAGCAGGTGATGGTGACCTACCCGCCGGCTCCCCCCTCGCTGTGGAGCCAGCACACCACCGAGCTCGCGCAGCAGTACAGCCTCAGCTTCGTCGCCGCCTGGACCATGGAGTCGCTCGGCGAGCAGTGCGTCGTCTTCGAGGTCCCCCGCGGCCGGTCGGTGCACGAGATCGTCCGGCGTCTCGCTTCGGACCCCCGGGTGAGCCTCGCGCAGCCCGTGGCGACCTTCCGGACCCAGGGGGGCGACCCTTATGCCCAGCTCCAGCACGGCTCGGCCACCCTGCGGCTCGAGCAGGCGCACCGCTGGGCCACCGGCAAGGGGGTGAAGATCGCCGTGGTGGATACCGGCGTGGACATCGATCATCCCGATCTGCGGGACCGGGTGAAGTTCGCGCGCACCTTCGTCGATCGCGGCGAGCGCACCTTCACCAACGACATCCACGGCACCGCCGTGGCCGGGCTGATCGCGGCGACCGCCGACAACGGCACCGGGATCGCCGGCGCCGCGCCGCAGGCGGAGATCTACGCCCTCAAGGCCTGCTGGGAGCAGCCGCCGGGAGCCCGCCAGGCGGTGTGCAACAGCTATACGCTGGCCCTGGCGGTGGACTTCGCCCTCGCCAGGATTCCGGACACCCAGATCCTCAACCTCAGCCTGGGCGGACCCAACGATCCGATCCTCGGCAAGCTGATCGACCGCGCCCTGGCCAAGGGGATCGTGGTGGTGGCGGCCGACGGCGGCCCCAACCAGGACTTCCCCGCCAGTCACAAGGGGGTGATCGGGGTGATGGGGAGCGACGACCTCAACGGTCCCCCCTCCGTACCGGCCGGGCACCCGCGCGCCGCTCTGGCCGCGCCGGGGGTGGACATCCTGACCACCATGCCCCACGGCACCTACGACCTCTTCTCCGGCAGCTCGGCCGCCGCCGCCGAGGTCTCCGGCATCGCCGCCCTCCTGCTGGAGAAGAACCCGAAGCTCACCCCCGCCCAGCTCGCGGCCATCCTCCAGAAGACCGCCCGCCCCATCGACGCCGACCCGGTGAGCGAAGTGGACGCCTGCGCCGCCCTCGCGACTCTCACCGGGGGCGGGTGCAAATAGATCTCTGACAGAGAATCCCCTTCCGAGCGTCCGCCCGCCGGCGGACGCCAAGGAGGAGGCATGGCCGTCGCGGGCAGGCGCATGAGCTTTGGCAAACGGTACTCCCCGCCGGGGACGGCCCCGGGAACGCTGCGCGCTCCCGACACCCCGGGGGCGGGGCCCGTCCGCGTCACCGTCATGGACTACGGGACCGAGCGCCTGATCGAGAAGGAGGTTCACTCGGTCGAGGAGCTGGCCCCCTACCGCGACACCCCGACCGTCACCTGGATCAACGTCGAGGGGCTGAACGACGTTCCGTTCCTGGAAGGGCTGGGCAAGCTCTTCGGCTTCCATCCGCTCACCCTGGAGGACGTCCTCAACTGCGGCCAGCGCCCCAAGCTGGAGGACTACGGCGCCTACCACTTCCTGGTCATGAAGTCGCTCAGCCTGAAGGACGACTGCCTCCAGGTCGAGCAGATCAGCTTCTTCCTCTCGGGCAACTACATCATCACCCTCCAGGAGATCCCCGGCGACTCCTTCGAAACGGTGCGCGAGCGCATCCGCCAGGACAAGGGGCAGATCCGCAAGCAGGGGCCCGACTACCTCATGTACTCCCTCGTCGACGCCCTGATGGACGAGTTCTTCCCCGTCCTCGAGCGCTACGGCGAGCGGATCGAGGAGCTCGAGGACGAGGTGGTGCTGCGGCCGGCGCCCGCGACCCTCAACCAGGTCCACGGCATCAAGCGCGACCTCCTGATGCTGCGCCGCACCGCCTGGCCCGAGCGCGAGGTGATCAGCAGCCTGCAGCGGGAGGACACCCACCTGGTGAAGCAGGAGACGCGGGTCTTCCTCCGGGACTGCTACGATCACGCCGTCCAGGTGATCGACATGATCGAGACCTATCGCGACCTCGCCGCCGGCATGCTCGACGTCTATCTCTCCAGCACCAGCAACCGCCTCAACGAGGTGATGAAGGTGCTCACCATCATCTCCACCATCTTCATCCCGTTGAATTTCATCGCCGGGATCTACGGCATGAACTTCGACCGCCAGGCGAGCCCCCTCAACATGCCCGAGCTCGGCTGGTACTACGGCTATCCCGCGGTGCTGACCCTGATGGCCGGCACCGGGATCGCGCTGGTTCTGTACTTCAAGCGGAAGGGCTGGTTCTGATTGAAGCTGAAGGACATCCAGCTCTCCAAGCTGACCTCTCTGCTCAGCCTGTTCTTCTTCGGGCTGGCCCTGTGGCTGCTCCGCCGCGAGTTGGCGGGCTTCCGCTACAAGGACATCATCCTCTTCTTCCACAACCTGCCGGCGCACCGGGTCACGATGGCGCTCGCCTTCACCGCCCTGAGCTACCTCGCGCTCACCTGCTACGACGCGCTCGCCCTGCGCTACATCGGCAAGCGCATCCACTACTGGAAGGTCGCCCTCGCCTCCTTCGCCGGCTACGCCTTCAGCAACACCCTCGGGCTCCCCCTGTTCACCGGCACCCCCCTGCGCGCCCGCCTCTACTCGGGCTGGGGGATGACGGCGATCGACATCACCCGCGTGGTGCTGTTCAGCTACATCACCTTCTGGCTGGGGTTCATCGGCCTCTCGGGCGCGGCCTTCCTGCTGGAGCCGATCGCCGTGCCGGCGCTGCTGCACCTGCCGATGGCGAGCGCGCGGCCGGTGGGCATCCTGTTCCTGAGCCTGATCGCCGCCTTCCTCGTCGCCTCGTTCGTGCGCAAGCGGCCGTTCGTCTTCAAGGGGCTGGAATTCTCGGTCCCCCGGCCGCCGATGGCCGCGGCGCAGATCGCCGTCGCCTCGCTCGACTGGGCCTTCGCGGCGACCGTGCTCTACGCCCTGCTCCCCTCCTCCTGGCACATCACCTACGTCCACTTCCTGGGCATCTTCCTGTTCGCCCAGGTGGCCGGGCTGCTCAGCCACGTCCCCGGCGGGCTCGGGGTGTTCGAGTCGATGATGGTGCTGCTGATGCCGCCCGAGCCGCCGCGGGGCGAGGCCGACCTGCTGGCCGCGATGGTCGCCTTCCGCGGCGTCTACTACCTCCTGCCGCTGCTGATCGCCGCCGTCTCCCTCGGCGCCCACGAGGTGGTGCGCCGCCGCGAGCAGGTGGGCAAGATCGCCCGCATCTTCGGCGGCCGGGCGCCGGACGTGGTGCCGCAGATCCTCGCCGTCACCACCTTCCTGGGCGGCGCCATCCTGCTGATCTCCGGGGCCACCCCCGAGGTGCACTCGCGCCTCTCCTGGCTCAACGACATCCTGCCGCTGCCGATCATCGAGTTCTCCCACTTCCTCGGCAGCCTGGCCGGGGTCGCCCTCCTCTTCCTGGCGATCGGCCTCCAGCGGCGCCTCGACGCGGCCTACCAGCTCACCCTGGTGATGCTCGGCGGCGGCATCGTCCTCTCCCTGGCCAAGGGCCTCGACTGGGAGGAGGCGCTGATCCTGTCGCTGATGCTCGCGGCGCTCGCCCCCTGCCATCGCTACTTCTACCGCAAGACCTCGCTCACCTCCGAGCCGTTCACGCCGGGGTGGAGCGTGGCGATCATCATCGTCATCCTGGGCACCCTCTGGCTGGGCTTCTTCGCCTACAAGCACGTCGATTACTCCCGCGAGCTGTGGTGGCGCTTCAGCCTCTTCGGCAACGCGCCGCGCTTCCTGCGCGCCTCGGTGGCGGCGGTGGCGGTGGCCCTGGGGGTCGCCCTGCGCCACCTGCTCCGCCCGGCGGCCCCCGAGCCCGAGCCCCCCACCGAGGAGGAGATCGACCACGCCGCCCGCATCGCCGCCGCCTCGCCGCGCACCTACGCCTACCTGGCCCTGCTCGGCGACAAGGAGCTGCTCTTCAACGAGACCGGTACCGCCTACGTGATGTTCGGGGTCGAGCGCCGGAGCTGGGTGTCGATGGGCGGTCCGGTGGGCCCCGAGAAGGAGCGCGCCGAGCTGGTCTGGAAGTTCCGCGAGCTGGTGGACCGCCACGACGGCTGGACCTGCTTCTACCAGGTCAGCGAGCGGATGCTCCACCTCTACGTCGACCTCGGGCTGACCCTGATCAAGCTGGGCGAGGAGGCGCGGGTGCCCCTGACCGGCTTCACCATCGAGGGGAGGAACCGCAAGAAGCTGCGCCACGCCTGGCGCCGGGCCGGCGAGGAGGGGTGCACCTTCGAGGTGATCCCGGCGGAGGAGATCCCGGCGCTGATGCCGGACATCGAGCGGATCTCGGACGACTGGCTGCGCACCAAGAACACCCGCGAGAAGGGGTTCTCGCTCGGCTTCTTCGACCAGGGCTACCTGAAGCGCCTGCCGCTCGCCCTGGTGCGCAAGGAGGGGCGGATCGTCGCCTTCGCCAACCTCTGGCCGGGCGGCGAGCAGGAGGAGATCTCGATCGACCTCATGCGCCACGTGGTCGACGCGCCGCTGGGGGTGATGGACTACCTGTTCATCGAGCTGATGCTCTATGGCTCGCAGCAGGGGTACCGCTGGTTCAACCTCGGCATGGCCCCCTTCGCCGGCCTGGAGGCGCGCTCGATCGCCCCCATGTGGAGCCGCCTGGGCTCGATGGTCTACCGCCACGGCGAGCACTTCTACAACTTCCAGGGCCTGCGGGCCTATAAAGACAAGTTCGATCCCGTCTGGGAGCCCCGTTACCTCGCCTGCCCCGGCGGCCTCGCCTTCCCGCTCGTCCTGGCGGACATCGCGGCGCTGATCGGGCGGGGGTTCCGGGGGGTGGTGGCGAAGTAGGGCCGCCCCAAAAACACCGCCCCTCCGGGGCGGGCCCTCATCACCCCGGCCCTCTTCTCCCGGCCTCCCCCCTGAACTTCCCCCGGTTTCGGGGACACCGAGTTAAGGGTACACGGCTGGAGAGGCCTCCTCCCCCAGCCCATTCGACTCCAGCTTACGTTCCTGTTGCGCCTTCTCAAAGGTCGCCGGGCTCCGATAGCCCAACGACGAATGCAGACGCTGCCGGTTGTAGAACACCTCGATGTACTCGAACAGCTCCGACTGCGCCTGCTGGCGCGTCTGGTAGTGATCGTAACCTTCCAACTCGGCCTTCAGGGTGCTGAAAAAACTCTCCACCACGGCGTTGTCGTAGCAATCGCCGCGACGGCTCATACTCACCTGCACGCCCAGCCGCGATAACTCTGCCTGGTAGTCCGAGCAGGTGTACTGGCACCCCCGATCACTGTGGTGGAGAAGGCCGCGTGATGGCTGGCGCTGCTCCACCGCCATGTCCAACGCCGCCAGCGCCAACTCGTGAGTGATGCGATCACTACAGGCCCAACCCACCACCCGCCGCGAGCACAGGTCTAGCAGCGCCGCCAGGTACAGCCAGCCGTCCCGCGTCCACAGGTACGTGATGTCACCGGCCCAGACCGTATCCAGGCCAGCCACCGAGAACTGCCGATCCAGATGATTGGGCGCTACCGGGTGCCCAGCTACCGACCGGGTGGTCACCCGGAAGCTGCGCCGACGCCGCGCCTGCAAGCCGTCGCGGCGCATCAGCCGCTCCACCCGATGCTTGCCGCACCGCACCCCCTGCTGTTTCAGCGTCCGGTACACCCGCGGACTGCCATACCGGCCCCGCGACTGCTGCGACACCGCGCGAATGTGCACCAAAAGCTTGCGATCTTCTCGGGCGCGTGGGGCCTCGGGATGCTGGCGCCAACGGTAAAAACCGCTGCGCGAGACCCCGAGGACCCGACACATCGTCTGGACCCGAAACTCCTTACCGTGCTCGACCATGAACGCGTACTTCACGGCTGGCGGGGACCCGAGAAGATCGCCAACGCTTTTTTTAGGATGTCCCGCTCCTCCTGCAGCCGGGCGATCTCCCGATGCAGACGACGCAGCTCTTCGTCTTCCGGTTTCTGGTGACCCTTGCCGGGGAACGCCTGCGCTCCCTCCTGCTTGAGCTCCTCGCGCCAGCGACGGATCAGCTTCGGATCCAACTCCAGATCCCGAGCCACCTGGGACAGACGATGACCTCCTTCGGTCACCATCCGCACCGCCTCTTCTTTGAACTCCCGAGGAAAGGTCCGTCTCGTTCTGACTTTACTCCGTATCTTGCTCATGCGACACCTCGTCACCCATTATCGGGCTTTTTGAGGTGTCCACGATACCGGGGGAAGCCCAGAGAGCCCCAAAGATCCACAAGCCCCGTAGGGCCGGCAGATCTTTGCCGATTGGCGGCTCCCGCTAAGGTGTCGGCCCTGCGGGCTCCAGGAGGGGAGAGGCGGACTGGGCCTGGGGTTGACACCCCAGGCTGAGCAAATTCCGCCCTGCGGGCGGAGCGAGATCCCTTACCTGTAATCGGGGACCGACTCACGCTTCCTATGCGCCCTCCCCAGGCGGATGGTAGAGCCCCGGAGGTTTTAAGGCAAAGGCGGCGCCCGCTTGGAAACAATTTGCCTCTGGGTATAATCTATCGATCACCCTGGCAACCTAACATCTTGCTGATATTCCCATGAAACGCATCCGCTACCTCGTCGCCGCCAGCCTCGACGGCTACATCGCGGGACCGCACGGTGAGTACGACTGGATCGTCCAGGATCCGGAGATCGACTTCGCCGCGATGTTCGCGCAGTTCGACACGTTCCTCGTGGGAAGAAAGACGTTCGAGGCCATGGCCGGCGGGCCCAAGCTGAACGGGAAGGTGGTCGTCTTCTCCCGCACGCTCCGGCCGGAGGATCATCCGGAGGTGACGATCGTGGCGGAGAAGGAACGGGAGACCGTGGAGGCTCTTCGTAGAGAGCCGGGCAAGGACATCTGGCTGTTCGGCGGCGGCGAGCTCTTCCGGAGCCTGCTCGACGCCGGGCTGGTGGATACGGTGGAGGTCGCCATCATCCCGATCCTCCTCGGCGGCGGAATTCCGCTGCTGCCGTCTCCGGCCCCGCAGACGAAGCTGAGGCTGACCGGCCGCCGGGTATATGAGGGGAGCGGGATCGTGTCGCTGCAATACGAGGTGCTACCCGGCTGAAGGACTGCAAGGACCCAAAGGACAGAAAGCGCGCTTTCAGGTCTTTTGTCCTTGCAGTCGTTGCAGTCCTTTGGGTCCTTAATGTCCTTCTGGTCCTTGTTCCGGCCTCACGCCGCCCAGACCGACGCCTTTTTCGCCCAGGCGCTGTCGGTGAAGCGGGACTTGAAGGCCTGGGCGGTCTCGCCCAGGGCGCCAGCCTCTCCGGTCCCCTTGTATTTCGAGACGCCCGCCCAGTAGAGCGCCTCGGGCGCCACATCGCCCGCCGCGGGATTGTCCGCGAGCTCGCGATAGAGGCGCTCGGCCTTGGCAAAGTCGCCGAGGAGCCTGGCCTCATGGGCCAGACCGAGCTTCAGTTGCGCCAGGAAATCGGGCGCGGGCAGGAAGCCCTCGATGCGATGCCGCTCGACGCCGCTCGGATCGAGGATGAGGATGGTCGGCGTCCACTGCGCGCCGAAGCGCTCGAACGCCTCGCCCTGCTCCTTCACGTGAGCCCGGGCCGGAATGAAATTCTCGTTGATGAAGGTCGCGACCTTGGGATCGGGGTAGACCTCGGCTTCCAGCCGAGCGCATCCCCCTCACATCGGGGCGGCGGTGAAGTCGAGGAGCACCGGCCGGCCGGTCTCGCTGGCCTGGCGCAATGCCGCGTCGATGTCACGGTTCCAATTGATTTCCATGGGGAGCCTCCTTGAATTCCAGAGGACGGGAGCGTCCGCGCTCCCGAGTGGTTCCTTGACGTAGCAGCAATTAACGTGCCGACTAACCCGCGCGGAGCGCTTCGAGGCATGGGCCGGCACCGTGACGGCCGCCCCGCGGCCAGTGTTGGCGGCCAGGTACGGCGATGTATACTCCCGCAACGCCTTGACAAGCCAGAGTGCCGACGAATCGGTTTTCGATTCGCGGCCGGATCATCGAAAAAGGGGAACGCATGGCGACCGATACCGTGGGCGCGCAGCCGTTGGCGAAGGCTCCGGACCGTACGTGGGTGGAGCGTCTTTCTGAAGGATTCGCCTATCTCAAGCGCCTTTATGTCTTTCTGCTGCCGCTCCGCTTCAGCTTCCTCGCCCTGGCGGTGGTCGGGTTCGCCTTCCTCATCTCGGACCAGGGGCACGACATCATCGCGGCGATGACCGAGAACGATCCGCGCAATCTGGAGATCTCCGCCCATCCCTGGCAGCGCTTCTTCTTCGTGCCGCTGGTGAGCTTCCTGGCGGTCCAGATCTGGTACTGGTCGCGGACCCTCCTGCGGGTGTGCTTCCCGGGCATGCCGGCCGCCCACGACTTCCCGCGGACCACGGTGATCCTCCCCCGCGCGCTGGGGGTCGCGGCCTACGTGATCATGCTGCTGGCGCTCTATCGGGTCGGCCGCGAGTATGAGCACGGAGGGGGGCAGCCGCTGACGACCTTGTGGCGCCTCGCCGGGTGCCTCGCCGCGGCGATGGTGCTGTTCGTCCTCTTCTGCATGGGGCGCCGCCGCATGCTGGAGAAGCGCGGCCACAGCTTGGTGCGGCAGAAGCCGGTCCACCAATTCGCGGTCTCCACGAAGTGGCTGCTCGGCGGCACCTTCGCCATCTCCGTCCTCTTCTTTCTCTCGTCGTGCTTCTTCGTCCAGCGGACCGGACGCTTCGGCTCGATGGGGATCGTCCTGCTCTCGATGGCGCTCTGGGTCTCGTTCGGCAGCATCCTGGTCTACCTCGGCACGAAGGTCCGGATGCCGGTCCTCACGCTGATGCTGGGCCTCGCCCTGCTGGTCAGCCCCCTGGCGGACAATCACGTCCTGCACACCCTGCCGGGCACCGCGGACCTCGTGACCTCGCGGCCGACGGTTACCGAGGCTTTCGATCGCTGGAGCGCGCGGCTGGCGCACGATTATCCGAACGAAGCGCAACATCCGGTCTTCGTGGTCGCCACGGAAGGGGGCGGCATCCGCGCCGCCTACTGGACGGCGGCGGTGCTCACGGCGCTCGACGACGGCATTCCGGGCTTCCGGAATCACCTCTTCGCCGTGAGCGCCGTTTCCGGGGGCGCGGTCGGCTCCGCGGCCTACGCGGCGCTGGTGACGCGGCAGATGGACTCCGGGGGCACGCTGCAAAAGCTCCGCCCCGCCGCCCAGGAGATGCTCTCCTACGACTCGCTGGCCCCCACCCTCTCGGCCATGACGCAGCAGGATTTCGTGCAGCGGTTCATTCCCTACCCCTTCCTTCCCGATCGCGCCCGCGCGCTGGAAGGGGGATGGGAGACGGCCTGGCGGGACGTCTGGAAGCAAAAGGACGACCGCTTCGCCCACGGCTTCCTCGCCCTGCTGCACGGGCGCGAGGACCGCATGCCGTCTTTCTTTCTCAACGGCACCACGGTGGAGACGGGGGAGCGGATGATCGGCAGCAACTGCCGGATCACCTCGAGCGAATTCCGCAACGCCCTGGACGTCTTTGCCGCGGCGGGGTCGGACCTCCGGGTCAGCACCACGGCCCACAACAGCGCCCGGTTCACCTACGTCTCTCCCGCCGGCACCTTCCGGCGCACCGCTTACACGGACGGGAGAAACGATCAATACTCGCCGTACGATTGCAAGGCCGGAGACCGCTGCGAGCACGTGGTGGACGGCGGCTATCTCGACAACTCCGGAGCGATCACGGCGGCGGAGATCCTGGAGACTCTCCAGCACCATCTCCGGGACCCCAACGCCCCCAGGATCGCCATCGATCCCCATGTGATCATCATCAGCTTCGAGAAAGATCCTCCGGCCCGCGCGGCTTCGGAAAGGTGGCTGGACGAATCCCTCTCTCCCGTGCGGGCGCTGATGAGCACGCGCGGCGCGCGGGCGGACCTGGCGGTGAGCCGGATCGGTCCGCAGACCGGAGCCCATGTGATCGACTTCCACCTGGTGCAACGGCCGCACACCATCCCGATGCCGCTCGGCTGGCTGCTCTCCCTGCACACGCGCACCCTGATCGACGCCCAGGTGGGGGACGGCGCGCAGGAGAACAAGGAGGCCATGCGGCAGGTCGCGGACGCCCTCAAGACCACCGCCCTCCCCGACGCGGTCCAGCGGAGCGCGGCGGCGGCGCCGATGGTGAAGGAGATCCGCCAGAGCCAGAAGAACTAACGGGCGGATCGATCAGGATCGCGCCGGCGGCGAGGCGGTCACCTTGCCCAGGAGCAGGATGCCGTCGTAGCCGGTGGTGGGGGCCGCGGCCGGATCGAGCTCCACGCGCGGGGTCGGGCCGTTGGCCTCGCGGGGACGGAGATCGTGAGGGCCGCAGTCCTTGGGATCGGAGGAGGTACACGTCCAGGCCGATCCTCCGAGGTTTTTGACGTCGAGAGCGGTCAGACCGGCGTACCGGGCGCGCAGGCGCGCTCCCATGGGAACGTAGCCGGCCTTGGCGTCCCAGGGATAGCCGTTCAGGGTCCGCGTGTGGACGTTCCCGGCCAGGACGAGGGTCTGCGCGGGGCTCACCGCCGCGATGGCCTCGGCCACCGCGTCCGCCATGCCGGCGTCCCGTTCGCCCGGCGAATCGTAATGTTGGGGATCGATCCCCCGGACCACGATTCTCAATCCAAGGCTCCGCAGGCGGCGGAGCTCGCCGAGCAGGCCGAGCATCGCCTCGCTGCTGCGGCCATCCTGAAAATCGCGGTGCCAGAAATCCCCCGCCAGCAGGGTCCGGGCCGCGGCGGCGTCCCCCGGGCCGGCCAGGAAGGCATCGATCGCGGCCTGCTCGCTAGCGGGGATCTCCAGACCGGCGAGGATCGTCTGGCCCCGATGAGCGGAGGCCGCGTGGCAGACCAGGTCCCCGAACGCGGCGGGGACCTCGCGGGTGCCGTGGAGATCCCCGACCAGCACCAGGGGCGCCGTGAGCCTCTCCTCTCCCGTGATCCCGCCGCAGGCGACGGCGGCCGCGGGGGGCCGCGCGGGCGGGGACGGCCGGCTCGACCCGCAACCGGTCAGCCCGCAGGCCAGGGCGA
>JAICSG010000982.1 GCA_025937035.1 Thermoanaerobaculia bacterium
GCGTCGTCGTTGCTCAGCCAGGCCGGAGCGGCGTAGGTGCGCGGCGGCGCCTTGAAGATCTGCTCGTAGGCGCGGAACCCCTTGTCGAGCTCGGCCGCCGTCTTCTCCGGCGGGAAGCGGAAGAGCCGGTCCTGCCACTGCCGGTGGTCCCAGGCGTGGACGCCCGTCTCATGCCCCTCGTCCCGCGCGCGGCAGGCGATCGCCGGGAAGGCGACGCCGATCGGCCGCGAGGGGAGGAGGGTGCCGGAGAGGACCGTGCGCCAGCCATAGACGCTGGCGGCGTCGGTGCGGGTCATCTTCTGGAGGAAGCCCGGGCGCAGGGCGTTGAGCACGGCGAGGCCGCTGCGGTCCGGCCCCATGGCGAAGTAGAAGGTGGCCTTCACCCCCTCCTCCTCCATGACCTCCAGGAGGCGGGGGACGCCGTCGCGCATCCCGTCGTGGGTGTCGACGTCCACCCGCAGGCCGAGCACTCCGGGGCTCATGACTGGACCGCGGCCACGCTCTCGGCTCCGGAGCGCAGCCAGTCCTCCAGGAAGGCGTCGTAGGTCCGCTCCAGGGCCTCGTCGAGGGTGGTGGTGGGATTCCAGCCGAGGAGGCGGCGGGCCTTGCCGATCGCCGGCTTGCGGGCCACCACGTCCTGATATCCCTTGCCGAAATACCCCTCGGCGCTCACCGCCTCGATGCGGGCCGGCTGGAACCCGGGGAGGGTGTCGCGATGAGCGTCGTGGATCGCCGCGAGCTTCTTCGCCAGGTCGGTCACCGAGCACTCGTTGTGCGGATTGCCCAGGTTGAAGATCTCGCCGTCACAGGCCCCGCCGGGATTCTCGATGATCCGCATCAGGCCGTCGATGCCGTCCTCGACCCAGGTGAAGCAGCGCTTCTGCTCGCCGCCGTCCACCAGCAGGATCGGCTCGCCGGTCACCAGGTTGACGATGAACTGGGTGAGCACGCGCGAGGAGCCCTCCTTGGCGGCGTAGATGTCGTCGAGCTTGGGACCGATCCAGTTGAACGGGCGGAAGCAGGAGTATTTCAATCCCACCTGCTGGCCGTAGGCGGCGATCACGCGGTCCATGAGCTGCTTGGAGCAGGCGTAGATCCAGCGCTGCTTGTTGATCGGCCCGTAGACCAGGGGGCTCGAATCCTCGTCGAACTCCGGGTCCTGGCACATGCCGTAGACCTCGGAGGTGGAGGGAAAGACCAGCCGCCGGCGATATTTGACGCAATAGCGGACGATCCGCAGGTTCTCCTCGAAGTCGAGCTCGAACACCCGCAAGGGATCTTTGACGTAGGTCGCCGGGGTGGCGATGGCGACCAGCGGCAGCACCACGTCGCACTTCTTGACGTGATATTCGATCCATTCCTTGTTGATCGTGATATCCCCCTCCAGGAAGTGGAACTGCGGATGGCCGAGCGAGTGCTCGAGCTTCGAGGAGGAGAGATCCATCCCGTAGACGTGCCAGTCGGTGGTGGTGGTGATGCGGTGGGTCAAGGCATTGCCGATGAAGCCGTTGACGCCGAGGATGAGGACGTTCATGGAAACCTCCGTCAGGAGCCGAGGCGCTCGCCGGGCGCGATGCCGGCCGACAGCGCTAGAGAGCACGCGGGCAGCTCCGGCTGCCCCTCGAGCTGTAAAGTGATCAGTTGCACGGAGCCCTCGCCCGCCGCCACCGTGATGCCTTCACGGTCGACGGCGGTCACGGTGCCCGGCTCGGCCGCGGTCTGCGAGCCGACGCCTTCGAGACCGGCGAGGGGGAGGGCCCACCAGACCAGGAGCTTGCGCCCCCGCAGGGTGGTGAAGGCCCCGGGGTACGGGTGCGTGACGCCGCGCACCAGATCGTAGATCCGGCGCGCCGAGACGTTCCAGTCGATGCGGCCGTCGGCCGGCTTGCGCCCGCCGCGATACGAGCCCTGGGAGAGGTCGAGCGGCTTGGGGCTGGCCGTGCCCGCCGCCAGCGCCGGCAGCGCGCGGTCGAGCAGCGTCCGGGCCGCCTCCTCCAGCTTGCCGTAGAGGGTGAAGGCGGTGTCGGCGAAATCGATCGCCACCGCCTCCTGATCCACCAGATCGCCGGCGTCCGGCTTGGCCACCATGTAGTGGAGGCTCACTCCGGTCTCGCTCTCCCCCTCGACCAGCACCCAGTTGACCGGCGCCCGCCCGCGATA
>JAICSG010000023.1 GCA_025937035.1 Thermoanaerobaculia bacterium
CTCCAGGACCAGCATCATCAGCAGCGGCTGGAGCATCGTCCAGGTGAAGCCGATGGCCGAGCGCCGGTAGCGCACTTTCAGCTCCCGGGCCACCAGGGCGAGGACGAGGTCGCGGTATTGAAAGATTTCGAGCATGGGCGTGGGCCTGTTGAGGGCCGGAGGGCTTTCTACACTCTATGGGAGAGGATGGCAAGCGCCCGCCGCAGCCGGGCCCCCGTCCGTAGCGCGATCCCGGCCCGGGCGGCCCAGCCCGGGCCGTGGTGCTTGCGGGCCCAGCGCAGGAGGTCGCTCCACAACAGCTCCGGGTGCTGATGGCCGCTGGCGCCGGGGGCGCGGCCGATGGTGGCGCCGTGATGATGGAGCACCCGGATCTCGGGCCGCACCTCGACCCGCCATCCGGCCCGGCGGGCGCGCAGACAGAAATCCAGGTCCTGGGCGTAGAACTGAAACCCCTCGTCGAGCGGCCCCACCGCCTCCCAGACCGCCCGCCGGAAGGCCATCGCCGCTCCGGTCACCCAGTCGACCTCCAGAGGGCGGTCCGGAGCGAGCGGCCGGGAGCGCCGGTAGAGGGGGAGCTTCTCCAGCAGGCGGGGCAGCCCGCTGGTGAGGGCGAAGAACCAGGCGAGGGAGGGCTCCCGGCCGCCGCTCCACTGGGGTGAGCCGTCCGGATAGTGGAGGAGGGCGCCGGCGATCCCCAGCTCCGGCTCGCGGGCGAAGATCTCCACCAGTCGGGCGAGCCCGCCCGGCTCCACCTCGGTGTCGCTGTTGAGGAGCAGGAGGATCTCACCCGTCGCCCTGGCGAGGCCGCGGTTCGCCGAGCGGGTAAAGCGGGCCGGCTCCTCGTTGCGCAGCACCACCACCTCCGGATGCCGCTCCGCGACGGCCCCCGCCGTGCCGTCCCCGCTCGCGTCGTCCACCAGGATCACCTCCAGGCCGGGCAGGGGAGAGGCCGCCAGCGAATCGAGGCAGCGGAGGGTCAGCTCCCGCGTGTCGTGCGTGGGGATGACGATCGAGAGGGGAGGGGCCATGGAAGAGGAGATTGTACCGAGCTACGGGCCCAAAGGACTGACACGGACGGGCACGGACCAGCACGGACAGTGGATTCCTCTCGTCTTCGTTGTCCGTGTTGTCTGTGTAGGTCCGTGCCATCCCTGCCGGTCCCGCTCTCTCTCCCTCCCCGCACTCATAGAACGGGCGCATAACGCCACGGAAAGGGTATTGCTCATGCGAACCATCACATACGAAGAGATCAAGGGCCTGGTCCGGCTGGAGGACGTCATCGCTCCGGTCCGGGAGTCCTTCAAAAGCTATTCGCGCGGCGGGGCGAACATCCCGCCCGTCCAGCACCTGGAGATGCCGCAGCGCCAGAAGGGGGCCCTGCACATCAAGACGGGGCACGTCGAGCCCTTCGACTTCTGCCTGGTGAAGGTCGCCTCCACCTTCCCCGAGAACACCCGGCAGGTGCCACCGAAGCCGTCGATCAACGGGGTGATCATGATCTTCAGCGCCCTCGACGGCGAGCCGCTGGCGGTGCTGGAGGACCGGGCCTACATCACCCAGCTCCGCACCGCCGCCGCCGGCGCCGTGGGGGCCCAGGCGCTCGCCCGCCCCGGCGCCGAGACGCTGGCCATCTTCGGCTCGGGCGCTCAGGCGCGGCTCCAGACCGACGCCATCCTCCACGTCTGTCCGGGCATTCGCCGGGTCCTCGCCTGGGGCCGCACTCCCGAGAACGTGCGCCGCTTCGCCGAGGGCCTGCGGGCCAGCCGTCCCGATCTCCAGATCGAGGTGAAGGCCTCCGCCGAGGAGGCTGCCCGTCCCGCGGACATCCTGGTGACGACCACCTACGCCAACGAGCCGATCGTCAAGGGCGAGTGGCTGCGCGAGGGGGTGCTGGTGATCGCCATGGGGGCCGACTCCAACTACAAGCGTGAGATCGACTCCGAGGCCGTGCTGCGGGCCGACAAGGTCTACGTGGACAGCCGCTCGCAGAACCAGACCCTGGGCGAGGTCGGCCACGGCATCCGCACCGGCCTGTGGGACGCCTCCCGCATCGACGGCGAGCTTGGCGAGATGCTCCTCGCGGCCGAGCAAGGCCGCCCCGGCCGTTCCTCGGACCGCGAGCGGATCGTCTGCAAGCTGACCGGCGTGGCGGTGCAGGAGATCTTCGTCTGCGACTACGTGCTGAAGGCGTTCGGGGTGACTGCGGTGGCGGGCGAGCCGGTGCTGGCGGAGGCCTGAGCCCTATGGCTCCAACCCCTGCGACAGATCCTGAATCCGCGGAGTCAGCCGCTGGAGCTCCTCGAGGTGCAGCGAGGTGAGCTGCTGCAGAAGGCCCTCCCCCTGGGAGGTCAGCCGCAGGCGGACGACCCGGCGGTCCCCCTGGTCTTCCCGCCGCTGGACCAGCCCCGCCCGTTCCGCGCGGTCGACCAGCCCCACCACGCTGTGATGGCGCAGCAGCAGATAGCCGGCGACGTCGCCGATGGTGGGTCCCTGCTCGCCCTGATGCCCACGGATGGCCAGCAGGAGCTGGTGCTGCGCCGGCGTCAACCCCGCCCGCTCAGCCTGCTCCTCGCTCCAGTGCAGGAAGCGCCGCAGGCTGATCCGGAACTGGAGAAGGCGCCGATAGTCGGCGTCGTCCAGATCGCGACTCATGGGTCTAGTGTATCGCACCGGGACCCGATGCTATAATCAATCGCGCCGCGATATTCGTCGCTGGCCGACATCCCAAAGGAGATCCCGTCCGTGTACGCCCAGACCTCGCCGAGGAGATTGCTCTTTTTGTCCATTCTTGCCGCCCTGTTGGGAGCGGCTGGCGGAGGCGCGGCCTGGGTCCTCCTGCACCTGATCGGCCTGCTGACCAACCTCGCCCTGTTCCACCGCTATTCGTGGGACCTCCCTTCGTTCAAGACGCTCGCGGCCAGCCCGTGGATCGTGGTGGCGGCGGTGGCCGGTGCCTTCGTGGTGTCGCTGCTGGCCAAGTGGGCGCCGGTGATCCGTGGGCACGGCATCCCGGAGACCATGGAGGCGGTGCTGATGCGCCAGAGCCGCATCTCCCCCCGGGCGGCGCTGGCGAAGCCCCTGTCGGCGGCGGTCGCCATCGGCACCGGCGGGCCGTTCGGCGCCGAGGGGCCGATCATCGTCACCGGCGGCGCCCTGGGATCGCTGGTCGGGCAGGTGCTGCACGTCTCGCCGGCCGAGCGCAAGATCCTGCTCGCCTGCGGCGCGGCGGCGGGCATGTCGGCCACCTTCGGGGCGCCGCTCGCCTCGGTGGTGCTGGCGATCGAGCTCCTGCTCTTCGAGTTCTCCACCCGCGCCTTCGTGCCCCTGGTGGTGGCGTCGAGCGTGGCGGCGGGGATCCACTCCGCCCTCTTCGGCTCGGGGCCCCTGTTCTCCGTCCCGGCCCACGACTACGCCGGGCTCGCCATCCTCCCCTGGTTCGTGGTCCTGGGAGTCGCCTGCGGCCTGCTGGCGGTGGTGGTGAGCAAGGGGCTCTTCCTGATCGAGGACGGCTTCCGGCGCCTGCCGGTCTCGGACTTCTGGCACCCGGTGATCGGGGCGGTCGGCTTCGGGCTCGTCGGCCTCCTGGTGCCGCGCGCCTTGGGCGTGGGCTACGACGCGATCGGCGACGTGCTCAACGACCGGCTGGCGATCGGGGCGATCGCCGTGCTGGCCGTGGCGACGCTGGTGGCCTGGTGGATCGCCCTCGGCTCCGGCACCTCGGGGGGAACGCTGGCGCCTCTGCTTTTGATCGGCGGCTCGTTCGGCAGCCTGGTGGGATCGCTGGCCCTGGCGGTGGTCCCGGGCCTCGGGATCTCCCCCGGCGCCTTCGCCGTGGTCGGCATGGCGGCGACCTTCGGCGCCTCCACCCGGGCCACCTTCACGTCGATCGTCTTCCTCTTCGAGCTGACCCGCGACTACCAGGTGATCGTCCCCCTGATGCTCGCCGCCGTGGTGGCCGACCTGATCGCCGCCGCCCTGATGCATGAGACCCTGATGACCGAGAAGCTGGCCCGCCGGGGCCTGCGGGTGAGCACCGAGTACGAGGTGGACGTGCTGCGCACCACCCTGGTGGCGGACGTGATGAGCCGCCAGGTGGAGACCCTGCCGGCCGCCGCCACCGTGGGAGAGGCCCGTCGCAAGCTCCAGACGGGCCGTCACAGTGCCTATCCGCTGGTGGACGGGGAGAGGCGGTGTGTGGGAATCCTCGCCCGCGGCGACCTCCTGCGCCGCCCCGGCGCGGATTCTGATCCGGTCTCTACCGTGGCCAGCCGCGACGTGGTCTCGGTGACCCCGGAAGATACGGTCTTCCGGGCCCTTCAGACGATGCTGGAGGAAGAGGTGGAGCACCTCCCGGTCCTCGCTGGCGGCAAGCTGGTGGGCATCTGCACCCGCACGGACGTCCTGCGCACCCGCCGCCGCCAGCTCGAGAGCGAGCGCCGGGAGCCCGGGGGGTGGAAGCTGCTGGCGCGGGCGGCGGAGAAGTAGGGCCTCCTACACCAGCACCGCCCGCAGGTCCCGGATGGTCGGCCGCAGGCTGTCCACCAGCACGCACTCGATCACCGAGCGGAGAGAGACCTCGCCGTCCGGCTCGCCATCCTCCTCCGGCAGGCCGGCGGCGATCTCCTGAAGCAGGTCCTGAGCCCTCTCCAAAACCTCGACAGCCGCCCGGACCCTCGACCGGGTGTCGGCTGGACGTGTCGCTCCAAAATCCATGCGCAGCAGGATAGGCGACGGAGATCGCCAATGTCAACGCTTTTTTCCCTAAATGTAGACGAATGATCGGCAACCCTCCCGGATGCTCGCTGAAAAAGCGCCTTTTCTTTGACGGCCAAGCAACAAAATGTGCCGAAAGATACGACTAGAGGCAAACTAGAGGGCATCGTCGGCTAACCGTGGACGCCTGGGCCAATGCCGGCCCGCGCGAGCCGCGGACCAGATCAAGGAGGGTATGAGATGTTCCCAGGAGGAGGAAGAAATCGTATCGGGGCTGTCGTCGCGCTCGCGGCGGTGCTGGCCATGGTCCTCGCCGCTCCCGCGGGGGCCGCGGGGTGGGGAGAGGAGCGAGGCTGGGCCGGAGCGGTATATCAGCACGTTCTCGCGTGGCTGGGCCTCGCGCCGAGCCACGCCCCGAGCCCGGGCGTGGTTTTGAAATGCGAGCAAGGCTCAACCATAGATCCCAACGGTAACTGCGTCATCAAGAGTAAGCAGGGATCTTCCATCGATCCGAACGGAAGTAGCACCACATCCTTCACGACGCCGGATCAGGGATCCCAGGTCGACCCCAACGGTCAATTCTGACCGCCACAAATCCTGGAGCCCGGGAAACGGAGAGATCCGCCCTCCCGGGCTTTCGCCGGGCTAGCCTCTATGAGACAATTCTGGAGAAGTTGGTGTTGCATTCGTTTCGTCCGGAGGGGCTTTGATGACGCATCTCGGGAAGGGAGAGTTCGAGAGCTTTCTGACCGACCGGCTGGATGCGGCGGACAGGAAGCGAGTGCTCCGCCATCTCAGCGGCTGTTCCTCTTGTCGCCGGCGTCTGCGGGAGGCAGCCGAGGTTCTCCTGGGGGATGAGCCTTGGATGGTGGCCGAGCCGGTGTCGGAGGATCAGTATGACGCTGCTCTCGCTCGCTCCGCCGTCTTCGCGCGGAGTCTCCAGAAGCGCTGGCGGAAGGAGGGGGAGAAGCTTGAGGAGGCCCTCGCCTGCCTTGATCAGGCCCCGGGAGGTCTAGGCGACGAAAGCTTCCCCTGGCGTCGGGCTCAGGCGCTCCACGGCTGGCCGTTGTGCGAGGCTCTGCTGCGGAAGAGCTACGAGGCGCGGTTCACCGACCCCAAGCGGATGCTGAGCCTGGCGGAGAGCGCCGCCGGGGTGGCCAAGCACATCAAGGCGGAGAAATACCCCTGGCCAGGGTTTGTTGCCGACCTCCGCGCCCGCACCTTTGCCGAGCTTGGCAATGCCTATCGAGTGAATGACCGCTTTTCGGAAGCGGACACCGCTTTTGAGCGTGCTATCGGCTTTCTGGACGAGGGGACGGGAGATCCTCTTTTGCAGGCCCGGGTCCTGGACCTGTTCGCCTCTTTACGGAGCGCCCAGCGAAGGCTGGACGACGCCATAGAGATGCTTGAGCTCGTCTACGGTCTCTATCTCGAAGCGGAGGATCGCCACCTCGCCGGGAGGGCCTTGATCTCCAAGGGCATGAACACCCGTTGTCAGGGCCAACCACGCGAGGCCGTGTCTCTTTTCGCAAGAGGCTTGGAGCTCATCGAGCGGGAGCGCGATCCACAGCTTGGTAGCATTGGACAACAAGCATTGCTGGATGCCCTCACGGACTGCGGCGAGTACCGGCAGGCCAGCGGCCTTCTGCTTCAGAGCGGCTTGCGGGAGGCCTTCGCGGCCGAGCCGCTCAATCTTCTGAAGCTCCGCTGGGTGGAAGGAAAGATCCATGCCGGGCTCGGCCGTCCCGAAAAGGCGGAGCGCGCCTTTGTCGAGGTACGCCGGGAGTACCTGCGGATGGGACAGGTTTACGACGCCGCGCTGGTGGGGCTGGAGCTTTCGTCGGTCTGGCTGCGGCAGGGGCGGCCTGCCCAGGTGCGGGAGCTGGCCGAGGAGATGTATCAGACTTTCGTGGAGCTGGGCGTGCAGCCGGAGGCGGCCCGGGCGTTGTACTTCGTGCGCGAGGCCTGTCTCTATCAGGCGGTCACCGTGGCGATGATCGAACGGGTACGGCAGTTCCTGGAGCGGCTCCCCTGGCATCCGGGTCTGCGATTCGAGCCGGCTCTGTTCGCGTCGTAGCGTCCAGATCGGCGGCCGGAGCTTCGGGAAGCACTCCGTGCCGCTGCAGGATCTCAAGCACCTTCGCTTCGAGCTCGTCGACTCCCGCGCCCGCCGGTGTCTCGGCGGGCGGGACCGGACCCAGGTAGGCCCGCCGGAAAAGATCGAGCCACTCCAGGCCGAGCGCGTCGGCAATCTGGAGCAGATGGCCCACCGTCATCGTGATCTTGCCGCAGAGCACCTTCTGGTAGACGGAGTTTCCCACCCCCATCTTCTGCTCCAGGGAGCGGATGGAGACGCCCTGGCTCCGGATCTCGTCCCGGAGGATGACTGCCAGGCGCTGGGTTTCCCGTTGATAGCGGTCTCGATCCACGGATCGTAGTATAGAGCACTGGAGGCGGCGTGCCGCCTGTGGATCTGCGCTGGCAGGGCTCTTTAAGACCCGCCCCCCCGCTCGCGCAGGTTCTCTTCCTGGAAAAGCCGCACCCGCGCCCGCATGATGCCGGCGCGGCCCAGATATCCCAGCAGGTGGCGAGGGTCTTGCCGGTCGACGACCGGCAGCCGGCCGATGTCGTGCGCCAGCATGCGGGCCACGGCGTCGCGCAGGAGCTCGTCGGGATAGGCGACGATCAGGTCCCGCGTGCCGGCCTCCAGCACGCTCGCGGCCCGCCCCTGCTCGCTCTCCATCGCCCGCATCAGATCGCTGCGGGTGATGATCCCCGCCAGCTCGCCTCGCGCGTCGACAATGGGGATACCCTGGCGGCCGGTCAGAGCCGGGTCGCCGGCGGCGATGCGGGCGGAGAGCTCGGCCACCGTCATCGTCGCCGGGATGGTCACGACGCCGCGATCCATGACCTCGCCGATGCGGTGGACCTCGAAAGGATCGACGCTGTACTCACGCACCAGGTGATGGCCGCGCCGGGCGAGCTTCTCGGTGAGGATCGAACGGCGCAGCAGCAGGACGGTCGTGCCGTGCGCCACGACCGCTCCCACCAGCAGGGCCGGCAGCACGTTCCAATCGTGAGTGAGCTCGACGGTGAAGAGGATCGCCGTCAGCGGAGACCGCATCGTGCCGCCCATCATCGCCGACATGCTGACCATGGCCCACAGCCCGGTATCGCCGACCGGGATCAGCCCTGATTCCAAGACTCCCAGGCCGCCGCCCATGATGAGGAGCGGCGCGAGCACGCCTCCCGAGGTGCCCGACCCCAGGGCCACGGCCCAGACCGCGGCCTTGAGGAAGAGCAGCGACGCGGCCGAGCCGCCCGTGAGATGTCCGGCGAGCAGATCCCGAATGGTGTCGTAACCCACCCCCAGCACGCGCGGGTCGAGCAGGCCGCCGACGCCTACCGCCAGGCCGCCGAGGATCGGCCACCACATCCAGTGCACCGGCAGCTTGGCGAAGAGGTCCTCGCAGGCGTAGACGAGGGCGGTCAACATCCCCGACGCCACACCGGCCAGCAGGCCGACGGCGGCGGCGTATCCAAGCGTCTCGGCCCCCAGGACGGCATGGGCGGGGACCGGGAAGATCGGCCCGGCGCCGAGCAACGGCACCCGCACCACTGCCGCGACCACCGAGGCGACCGCCACCGGGATGAAGCTGCGCGGCTTCCACTCGAAGAGCAGCAGCTCGACGGCCAGCAGCACCGCCGCCATCGGCGTGACGAAGATGGCCGCCATGCCGGCGGCGGCACCGGCAACCAGCAGCGTCTTACGCTCCGCCGAAGAGAGACGGAAGAGCTGGGCGATCAGCGAGCCCACGGCGCCGCCGGTCATGATGATGGGCCCCTCGGCGCCGAACGGGCCGCCGGTGCCGATGGAGAGCGCCGAGGAGACCGGCTTGAGCACGGCGACCTTGGGCTCGACGCGACTCCGCCCGATGAGGATAGCCTCCAGCGCCTCGGGGATGCCGTGGCCGCGGATCTTCTCGGAGCCGTAGCGCGCCATCAGGCCGATCACCAGGCCGCCGATCACCGGCACCAGCACCGCCCAACCCCCCAGCTGATTGCCGGCGGGCGAGACGAATTGAGAGGAGAAGCGCTGGTAGTAGGCGAGGTTCGTGATGACCGCGATCAGCCAGACCAGCGCGTAGGCGACCAGCGCCGCCGCCACGCCGATTCCCACGGCCAGGCCGGAGAGCACCAGGACGCGGCGGTCGGTGCTGAAGTCCGCCAGCTCGTCTCGTTGCTGATGTGGCTTCGGGTGGGAGAGCTCGTCAGTCGGAGCGTGCACGGAGTCCTCGCGCGGGGACAACGCCGCTTCGATTGCGGCGCGATCCATCGTAGCACGACGTTTCCCGTAAAGGCCGCCGGGTCAGCCCGGCCAGGCCCGCTGCTGCGCCGCCGTCGCCTCCCAGTGGCTCCTGATCTCCCGCATGGAGTCCCCGCCCAGCTTCTCCAGCAGGGCGTCGGCGAGCACCAGGGCTACCATGGCTTCCGCGATCACCCCGGCGGCGGGGAGGGCGGTGACGTCGCTCCGCTCGTATTGGGAGGTGCGGGCCTCCAGGGTGTCGAGGTCGACGCTGGGCAGCCCTTTGCGGAGGGTGGCGATCGGCTTCTTGTAGGCGGTGATCACCACGTCCTCGCCGTTGGTGACGCCCCCCTCCAGGCCGCCGGCGCGGTTGGTGGGGCGGACCCAGCGGCCGTCCTCGGTCCGCTCGATGGCGTCGTGGGCCGCGCTGCCGAAGCCTTGCGAGGCGGTCACGCCGGCGCCGATCTCCACCGCCTTGACGGCGTGGATCGAGAGGATCGCCTGGGCAAGGCGGCCGTCGAGCTTCTCGTCCCACTGCACGTGCGAGCCGAGCCCGGGCGGGACCCCGTGAGCGATCACCGTCACCGCCCCCCCGAGGGTATCCCCCTCCTCCTTGGCCTGCTCGACCAGGCGGACCATCTCGGGCTCCAGCCCGCGGTCGATCGCCCGCAGGGGGGAGGTCTCGTCCACCTGGAGCAGGTCCTCCCAGGTGGGGACCGGGGCGTCGGCGCCGATTGGCCCCAGGGAGCGGACGCCGCTCTTGATCTCGATCCCGAATTCGGCCAGCAGCATGCGGGCGAAGGCGCCGGCCGCCACCCGGGCGGTGGTCTCGCGGGCGGAGGCCCGTTCGAGGATGTCCCGCAGGTCGTGCCGCTGGTACTTGATCCCCCCGGCGAGGTCGGTGTGCCCCGGCCGCGGCGACTTGAGGCGCCGGGTCTCCACCAGGTGGGGATCGGTCGCCTCGGGCCCCATGATCTTCTCCCAGCTCACGTAGTCGCGGTTCTGGATCCAGAGGACCAGGGGGGAGCCCAGGGTCTCGCCGCCGCGCACGCCGCCGCGGACCTCGGCGGTGTCCTTCTCGATCTGCATGCGGCGTCCGCGGCCGAAGCCGTGCTGGCGCCGGGCGAGGTCGCGGGCCAGGAGGTCGAAGTCCACCCGCATTCCGGCGGGCAGTCCGGTAAGGATCGCGGTGAGGCCCGGACCATGGCTCTCACCGCCGGTCGTCAGATGAAGCCGGCGCATGGTGGGGGAAGGATATCAGCTTCCGCGCGGGCTCTCGGGCGCGGTAAGCTTACGCCCCTCATGAGCACCGAGACGCCTTCCGCCTGGTCCCCGATCCTGCCCCCCGAAGCGGCGGACCGCGCCCTCCGCGTGGTCGAGGAGATCGCCGCCGACGTCCGCGAATCCGCCGGGGAGCAGGCCGAGGGGGCTCCCTCCTGGCTCCGCCGCGGGCCTTCGCTGGCCGGCGGCGACGCGGGGGAGGCCTACTTCTTCACCTACCTGGATCAGGCCCGGCCGGGTCAGGGATACGACGATCTGGCGATGACCCTGCTCGAGCGGGCGATCGAGGCCACGGGGTCCCTGCAGGCCCCTCCGGGGCTCTACAGCGGCTTCTCGGGAGTGGCCTGGACCCTGGAGCACCTGCGCGGCCGGCTCTTCGAGGACGACGGGCAGGAGGACCCCGGCGAGGAGGTGATCTCGGCCCTCATCGATCACGTGGGCCTATCCCCTTGGCGCGGTCACTACGACCTCATCTCGGGCCTGGTGGGCTTCGCCGTCTACGCTCTGGAGCGCCTGCCGCGGCCCGGGGGGCGGGAATGCCTGGAGCGGATCGTGGCCCGCCTGGCGGAGACCGCGGAGCGCCGGCCGGACGGCACTGTGACCTGGCTCACCGGTCCCGATCTGATGATCGATCGCGACTTGGAGGCCTATCCCGAAGGGAACTACAACCTCGGGGTGGCGCACGGCGTCCCCGGGGTGATCGGGGTGCTGGCGCGAGCCTGCGCCGCCGGGGTGGACGCCCGGGACCTCCTGGACGGCTCCGTCGCCTGGCTGCTGGATCAGAGGATGCCGGAAGGGAGGGGCTCGTTCTTCGCCTACAACGTGGCGCCGGGCGACGCCGAGCCGAAGCCGACCCGGCTGGCCTGGTGCTACGGCGACCTCGGCCTCGCCACCACTTTGCTGATGGCCGCCCGGACGGTGGGGGAGGAGAGCTGGGAGCGCGAGGCCTTGACGATCGCCCGCGCCGCCGCCAGGCGCACGGACGAGAAGGAGGCGGGGGTGGTCGACGCCGGGATCTGCCACGGCGGGGCCGGCATCGGGCACCTGTTCAACCGCCTCTATCAGGCCACGGGCGATCCGGCCCTGCGGGACGCGGCCCTCTACTGGATCGAGCGGACGCTCGGCTTCCGCAAGCCGGGGCGGGGGTTGGGCGGCTATGAGATGTGGACTGTCGGCGAAGGCACGGAGCTCAACTGGCGCTCCGACCCCGGCTTCCTCACCGGCTCGTCCGGCGTGGGGCTCGTCCTCCTCGCCGCCGCCACCGCCGTCGAGCCGGAGTGGGACCGGGTGCTGCTGGCGGACATTCCGGGACGGCGCTAACCCCCCGCCGCCTCCCCGGCCTGCCCCTTCTTCTCCTTCTTGGGCTTGGGAGGCCGGTCTCCCCCCTTGCGCTCGCGCGCCGCCCTGGACTCATAGAGCAGGTAGAGGAAGTCGTAGAGCACCAGCTCGTGGGCCCGCTGGGCCGAGCGGATGATCCGGTTGACGTGCATGTGTACGTAGCTCGACGCGATGTCGGCGAGGGAGGGGACCAGACGGCCGGCCCGCTCGAGCTCGCGGAGCTCCTGGACGATCGGCGCGTTTCGCCCGGAGCGCCGGTGGAGCACCTCCAGGGCGGGCGCCAGCTCGCTCTCCGCGTCGCCGGAAGGGTCCAGCAGGGGCATCAGGCCCCTCCACTCCTGGCGGAACCGCTGGTCGAGCTGCACGCGCAGCCCCTTGCCGCCGCCGAACTCGCGCGCGAACCCCTCGCGCATGCCGCGCATCACCCGCATCCGGGTCTCGGGATCGAGCTGGAGGTCGCCCAGAAGCATGTCGATGCCGCGCAGGGCGAGCCGCCAGCGGAAGTCGGCCCCCTCGTCCCCCTCCAGCATGTCCAGGATGTCGGCCACGGCCTCGCTGTCCACGTGGAAGAGCCGCTCGGCGAGGAGGATCCCCTCGGGCCCCCCATAGCGCTCGGTCTCCCGCTCGTAGGTGTCGAGCTGCACCCGCCAGATGCGGCCGTCGGCGAGCCGGGAATCGAACGCCGCGTGCAGGCGGGGCAGCACGCCGCTCTGCAGGCGCGCCGGATCGCCGTGGAAGCGGACCCGCAGGTGCCACTCGGGGTCGCCGTAGCGGATGAAGAACCAGGAATCCGCGTCACCGGCCGCCAGCGCCTCCCGCGCCACCGGCGCCACCACCTCGCGCAGCAGGCCGTCGGCGGTCGCCGTGCCGGTGTAGAGCTTGGCGTAGAGCCACTCGGAGCCGGGCGGGAAGGAGCGGCGCACCGCGGCGGTGTCCACGGCGGCCCGTGGCGGCCGGGACGCGGTGGCGGTTTCTCCCGCCTCGCGGGGCTTGCGAGAGAAGGGGATCAGGACCTCGTTGAGGAACCGCCCCTCCGGGCCGGAGGCGGGCATCAGGTCCGGGCCGGGGAAGAATTCGACCAGCCGCGCCCGGTCCCGCTCCTCGACCACGTCGATGAAGGTCTCGATCGACAGGACGTTGTCGAGGTCGATCAGCAGCTCGTTGTCGGCGTCCACCAGGGCGATCAGGCGGGGGAGGCCCCGCCGCTCGCGCCAGGCCTGGACGGCCCGGTAGCGCCCCGTCCCCTGCGCCTTGGCCAGCTCCTTGATCTCGTCCTGAGTCATCCACCAGGAGGCACGGGAGAGCACCAGCCGGCCGCAGGTGACCCGGGGGACGAAGGGGGCGCTGTCGAGCGGCCCCCAGCTCCAGCCCACCCCGCCCAGCGTCCCCTGCGACTGCAGGGTGCAGAGGAAGCGGTAGACGCCGAGGCTGCCGCGGACGTAGTTGTGGGCGGAGGTCATGCGCGGGATCACCTCCTTGCCCAGCCGCGCCGAGCGCAGCACGATCCGGGAGCCCTCGACCGACACCCGCAGATCGGTCACCGGGATCTGCTGGTCCGGCGGCGCGCCCGAGCGGCCCAGGAAGGGGATCTCGTAGTCGCGCAGCACCGGCCGCGCCAGGATGTTGCCGATCCGCCCCTGGGGGAGATGGACGATCTCGGCGAAGACGGCGTCCGGCCGGAGCGACTCCTCGACCCGCAGGTGCTCCGCGGTCTGGCGGCAGAGCTCGGCGTCGGCATGGCAGAAGCGCCCGAGCAGCCGCGCCCCCGAGGGGCCGCCGGCGTTCTCGAACAGGACCTGGAAATCCCCGTTGTCGATCGCCTCCTGGGACGCCGCGGCGAGGGTGACCATCACGTGGAAGGAGTCGGGCATGGGGGACTTCTTCGCCTGATCGTCCGCCGGCGCCATGCGGTCGAGATCCTCCGGGGTGATCTCGATCTGCCGCGCCCCCTCCGCCAGCGCCCGGTTGAGCTTGGCGAGCAGCACGGCCTGCGAGCGCCCCCAGGGGACGTTCTGATCGCCGCCCGCCGCCGCTCCCAGGGCGATGCCGCGCAGGAGCGGCGAGGCCTCGGCGCCGAAGTCCGAGGCACGCTCGAAGCCGATGCCGACCTCCTCGTCGAGCGCCTGGAGGAGAGGGATCTCGCGCCCTTCGTAGCGCTCGGAGAAATCCTTGCGGAAGCGCTCCAGCCCCTCGCTCTGCCGCTCGACCGCCAGGCGGAGCAGGACCTCGACACCGCGCTGGATCTCCTCCAGCACCTCGCCGCCGAGCACCGGCTCGTCCCCCGGCTTGATCATGTCGAGCTGGAAGAGGCGGGACATCTCGACCGGGGTCGGCAGCTCGCGCAGGGTCTCGGCGATCTCCTCGTAGCTGGCGGGCGGGGCCCCGGGGCCGCCGGCGTCGAGCGCCTCCAGGGTCGCCCGCACCCGGGCGAGCCGCTCGGCGGTATTCGCGGCGAGGGGCATGGAGGGGATGCGGCCGAGCTGGTCGATGAGGTCGTGGATCGCCTCCGGGCCGGTGACCGGGGTGGAGAGGTCGGAGACCAGGATCTGGCTGTCGATCAGCTCGGTGACGAACTCGCGGGCCTCGTCGATCGTCACCTCGCCGTCCGGATCGAAGGCGACCAGCGCCTCGGCGATCTCGCGGGCGGTGGCGCCCCCCTCGGCGCGGCGGAGCGCCTCCTCCAGGTAGTCGTTCGAGTCCACCGCCACCAGGTGGTGGGAGCGGACCTTGTTGTCCAGCCGCGCCTCGGCGTAGCGCAGCCGGCCGGCGGCCCGGTAGAGGCTGGAGTTGGGGCGATAGAGGAGCGCCTCGCGCACCTCCGGGTCTCTTCCCAGGTCCTCGCAGAGGGCGAACAGGTAGTCCATGTCCAGCCGGGTGTGCCGCTCGTAGGCGGAGCGCGGGCCCACGGCGATGTGGGTGTGGGCGCCGGGACCGGTCTCGACGCGGCCCATCGAGCAGCCGGAGAAGAGGCCGAAGGGCGTCGCCCGCGCCGCCATGCGGTAGAAGTAGCGCACCAGCGCCCGCTCGGCCCGCTGCCCCTTCTTGCTGTCGGGCTGGGTCCGCCAGAGGCTCAGGCTCTCGTGGAGCGACGGCGAGGCCAGGAACACGGCCTCCAGGACCTCGGGGCGGTCGGCGAGAGCCCGCAGGCGGGCGCGCAGCCGCTCGCGGTCGGCGGCGAGAGCGCTCTCCAGCCGTTCGGGGTCGCCGGCCGCGGCCGGGGCTTCGAGCCCCTCGCCGAAGGCCTCCAGCTCCTCGAAGGGGAGCAGGGGGGTGCGGTAAGAAAAGAAGCCGGCGGGGGTGAAAGGACTTTCC
>JAICSG010000733.1 GCA_025937035.1 Thermoanaerobaculia bacterium
CCTGCGGCAGCACATCGAGCCCGACCTCGCGCTGGAGGCGAGCAAGTGCACCCTCCTCCGGCTGGCGGACGCGGCCATGTACGTGGCCAAGGAGACGGGGCGCAACAAGACCGCCCTCGCCGGCGCGCCCGTCCGGCGCCGCGCCGGGTCCGACGTTCGTTGACCCCTGCTTGATCCCCTTCAAAGAGGGGTGTGTTAGGATGCCGCGGCATCCCCCGGGGGCGGGCATCCACCGCTTCTGACCCCAAACGTACTGGACCGAATCAGCAGGCCGCTCCAGTGGAGCGCCTGGACAGGATTGTGCCGATATGAGCAAGAAACACCAGGTCGTGATCGCCGGGGCCGGCGGCATGGGCAGCGCCGTGGGCCTCTTGCTGCGGGAGCTCGGAGACTTCGAGGTGGATCTCTTCCTCGGCGACGCGGACGCCGCCAAGGCCGGCTCCGCCGCCGCCTGGATCCGGGAGGGGTCGCTGAAGGCCGGCGAGGTCCACCCCTTCCACCTGCCCGCCGAGGGGACGAGCGCCGAGCTCGACGAGGCGTTGGCGAAGGCCGACATCCTCCTCGACTGCCTGCCGGGCAAGGAGGCCCCCCGCATGGCGCGGCTCGCCCGCCAGCACGACCTCCACTACGCCAACCTCACCGAGCACGTGGAGGAGACCGAGGAGATCCAGGAGATCGCTCAAGGGTCCTCGCGCGGCTTCCTCCTCCAGACCGGCCTCGCCCCCGGCTACGTCAACGTGCTCGGCCACAGCCTCTACCAGCGCTTCTGCCGCGAGCAGGAGACCAACCGCGCCGACCGGCTGGAGATGCGCGTCGGCGCCCTGACCACCACGGCCCGGCCGCCCCACTACTATGGCTTCACCTGGAGCCCGAGCGGGGTCGCCACCGAGTACGTGAAGCCCGCCACCGTGGTCCGCGACGGCCAGCGGACGACCCGGCCGTCGCTCTCCGAGCGGTGCACGGTGGTCATCGACGGCGTCACCTATGAGGAGGACCTCACCTCGGGGGGCGCGGCCGACCTGCCGGTGGCCCTGGCGGGCAAGGTCAGCCATCTCGACTACAAGACCCTGCGCTACCCCGGCCACTACACCTGGATCGAGGGGCTGCTGGCCGAGGTGCCGGAAGGGGAGAACCCGATCGACTACCTCCAGGGACGCATGGAGGCGACCATCCCCTTCATGGAGGACGACCTGGTGGTGGTCTACGCCGGAGTGGAGGGCCGCGGGGCCAACGGCTTCCAGCACCGTCTGGAGAGGTACCTCCTCATCCGCCCCAGCCGGGTCGGCGCCCGCACGCTCAAGGCGATCCAGTCGACCACCACGGCAGGCCTCGCCGAATCGGCCCGCTTCCTCCTCACCGAGGAGCCTCAGGGGGTCGTGCTGCAGAGCCAGATCGACCCCTCCCAGTTCATGGCGGGCCCGTTCGTCTCCGAGATCTACCACCACTGACCTCTGTTTACGGAATGGGCGGGGCCGTCCCCGCCCCTCTCTCCACAGACGCGCGCGCGACTGTGGAAATTCTTCCATCTCCCTCCGGGTATTTCCGACAAAAATGCCCGCCCTACCCGTGCAACATTTTTCAACCCCTTGATTCAGAGCCATTTAGCAAGACTGCACAAAAAATTGGGCAAAGTGTGGCAAACCCCTGTCAGCCCAAAGGTTTTTCTGTGACGAACCGGTTTTTCCCACAAGGTTTTCCACAGGATTTGTGGAGATCGGAAGCAGGCCCGAATTCGCTCAAGGCATGAGCAGATCGTGCCCAGAAAGTGAGCGGCGGCAAGGGGCGGCGTGGATGAACCGGCGGGAGGTCCCCGGGGCGGCGGCGGCGGGAGGAATCCGGATCCCGGCCCAGATCCGCTGGCGATATTCGATCAGCGGCCAGATGGTGTCCCAGGGACGGCGGCGGAAGACCGGCAGCGCCAGGGTCACCTCCTGCTGGTGGTCGATGGTGAGCGCCAGGCTCCCGGTCGGTCCCACCCGGGCCGCGGACGACGGCATCGCCGCGAGCAGCGCCTCCTTCCAGCCGGAGCCCACCTCCGGCCAGCCGCGAACGAGGGCGACCGCATCGGCGAGCCGATCCGGATGCCGCTCCCAGAAGACCGCCGCGGCGAGCCGCGGCTCGTTGAGCAGGGCCTGGGCGCCGCGGCTGGGGGCCTCCGGGCTCGCGCGGTCCGCCAGCAGGCCGTAGAACGGCGGGAAGGGGTTGAACGGATCGAGGAAACAGGCCTTCTCCAGGGCGGCGCCGGCCCAGGGCTCCTTCGCCCCATAGCCGAGGATGCCCGCCACCAGCCAGAGCGAGGGGGTGGCTCCGCCGAGCGTCGCGGCCCGGTGGGCGAGGGCGGCGGCGGCCGCGCTCTCCTCCGGTCTCCGGGCGCGCAGGAGGGCGAGCCGCATCGGATAGAGGGGAAATCGAGGATCGAGCCGCGCCGCGGCGGCGATCTCCCGCTCGGCCTCGAGAGGCCTTCCCGCGCCATCCGCCAGCCGCGCCCGGTCGTAGTGCCAGCGCGCGAGCTCCAGAGGAAGGAGGGCGATCACCGCCACGAGGGCGTAGATCCGCACCGGCAGCCGGGAGCTCCGCCCCTTCCCCCGGCCGCTCCCCGCGAGCGCCGCGCCGGCCGCCACCGCGGCGGCCAGGGGGAGGGCCGTCACCGCCACCGCGCCGCTGCCGAGGGCGGCCACGGCGCCGCCGCCGAGCCCGAGGAGCCCGCCCAGCAACAGGGCCGGGTCCCTCCCCTCCTCCCGCTCCGCGATCCGCCGCACGAAGAACAGGACGGCGAGCCCCCCCACCAGGAGCAGGCCGGTCAACCCCAGCTCGTAGGCGAGCTGCACGGGCAGGGAGTGGAGGTCCCCCACTGTCTCTCCCCAGGGGTTCACCCGCAGAACCGGATCGAGGAAGGCCGACACCGTCCAGGGCACGGCTCCCGGCCCCCAGCCGAGCAGGGGACGGCCCTTAAGCCCCTGCACCCCCGCCGCCAAGTAGGCGCCCCGGGCCTGGGCCGAGGGGTC
>JAICSG010000316.1 GCA_025937035.1 Thermoanaerobaculia bacterium
GGCAGCTCCGCGCGGTCGACGCCGTCGCAGCCGTAGGCCCCGAAAGAGAAGTAGCGGTCGAGATCGAAGCGCGAGAGCTTGGCCCTGGCGCCGGGCTCCCAGTTTCCCGTCAGCAGCGCGACCACCACGTCCTCGCGCCGAGTGAGCCGGTCGAGGATCTCCACCACCCCTGGCAGCAGGACCATCCCCTGGCGGTCGAGCTCGCGGCCCAGCCGCTCGGTGTAGAGCGAGCGCATGCGCGGCAGCCGCTCGCGCACCAGGGCCTCCGGCAGGCCGGCCCCGGTGATCAGGTCGAGCACGATCCCGGGATCGGTCCGCCCGGTGAAGTCGAAGCCGTCGACCTCCCCGGCCGTGCCGAACACCTCGACCAGCGCCGAGGCGAAGAGCGGGCGCACCTGCGGGCCGCAGACCAGCAGAGTGCCGTCGATGTCGAAGAGGACGAGCTTCATCTCCACTTCGGTGGTTTTTTGGTTTCCAGGAAGGTGGCGATGCCGCGCTTGCAGTCGTCGGTGGCCCGGGCGGCGGCGTTGACCTCGGCCGCCTGGGTGAGGGCGTCTCCCAGAGGCCGGCCGAGCACGTCGAGCAGCAGGCGCTTGGTGCGGGCGATCGACTCCGAGCTGCCGGTTTCCAGGATCTGCGCCGCCAGCGCCTCGCCCACCCCGCGCAGGTCCTCGTGGGGGACCATCCGGTTGACCAGGCCGATCTCCAGCGCCTTGCGGGCGTCCACGAATTGCGGGTTGAGCAGGAGCTCGCGGATGTCCGAGCCGCGCAGCCGCAGCGGCAGGTAGGTGGCGACCAGGGCGGCCACGAAGCCGATCCGCACCTCGCTGTAGAGGAAGCGGGCGTCCTCGGCGGCGACCACGAAGTCGTGGGCGGTGGCGAGGCCGCAGCCCCCCGCCACGCAGGCGCCGTGGACCAGGGCGATGGTCAGCGCGTCCTGCCGCAGCACCGACTCGAAGAGGTCCTTGAGCCGCAGCGAGTCGCGCAGGTTCTCCTCTTGTCCCGCGTCGCGCAGGGAGCGCAGGTGCTCCAGGTCGGCCCCGGCCGAGAAGTTCTTGCCGGCGCCCGAGAGCAGCAGGCAGCGCACCCCCTCCTCCCGCCAGGGGCGGCGGTAGAGATCGATGAGCTCGCCGATCATCGCGGGCGAGAGGGCGTTGGCGCGCTCCGGATCGTTGAGGGTGACCCAGAGGAGATCCCCTTCCCGCCGCGTCTCCAGCAGGCTCACGTCTGTCCTCCGGCAAAGCCCTCCGGCACGTCGATCTCCATCTGGAGCAGCCCTTGAGCGTGGGTCTTCCCCTGGGCGTCGTTCTTCAGGCTCTCGGTGCCGCCGCCGCCCAGCGAGTCGTGGAGGATGAAGTTGAGGGCCAGGATGTTCGGCAGCTCATAGCGCTGCACCGGGCCCCGGCAGACCTCCCGGAAGTGCTCCTTCACCCGCTCGGCGGTCACCTGCGCGCGCAGCACCTCGTAGATCTCGGGGCTCTGCGCGATCAGGCCGACGTTCGAGGCGTCCCCCTTGTCGCCCGAGCGGGCGTGGGCGATGGTTTCGAGCTTGACTCTCATCGGTGCCTCCTCCAACCCAGGGGAAGAAAAACGAGCCCCGTCAAAGCGAAGATTCCAGCCAGCGCCGCCGCCGTCCGCGGAGCCGTGGCCAGCGGATGGTAGAACCCGGGAAACACGGCGCGGAATCCCAGATCCAGGATCTCCTGGTGCTCCCACTCCAGCCCGGCGAAGACCGCGAGGCCAACCGCCAGCACCAGGAACAGCGCGGCAAGAAGGCGGAAGCGCCCCCAGCCCGCTGCCAGACCTTGCCGGAGAGCCACCACCCAGAAGGCCCCCGCCACCAGCGCCCAGAGGGCGAAGACGGTGCGGTCGGCGATCGCGCTGTAGAGGAAGCCCAGGAGCAGGATGGGGAGCAGACCGCCGAAGATGCCGCCGTACCAGGCGCTCACACCTCCTCCACGGTCACCTCGATGCGGCTCTCGACCTCCTCGCGGGCGAGGAGGGCCGGCCAGTAGGCGACGATCTCCTGCGGCTTCGGCCGGCCGCCCGCGAAGCCGGTCACCCCCGGAGGGCCGGCGGTCACCAGCGGCGCGATCTCCTTGCCGAAGCGCTCCACCGGCGCCGATTCGGGGGACCGCACGCCGAGCCGCAGCACCACCTCCGGCAGATCGTCCGGCACCGGCAGGATGCCCGGCAGGCAGGCGCCGGTGCCCATCAGCTCGGTCTCGCGGTCCTCCGGCGCGAAGGTGACCCCGGCCCGCTCCAGCCGCTTCCAGACGATCTCCGCGGCCAGCTTCGCCTTTTCGATCGCCCGCGGGCCCGAGAGGGTGATCTGCCCCGAGGCCTTGTAGCCGGCGAGGTAGGAGGCCGAGATCTTGAGGAACGGCGTGTTGGCCCGCCCCTGGATGCCCGAGACCTCCACCCGGTCCTTGCCATCCTGCTTCAAGCGGATCGAGGTGAAGTCGGCCGTCACGTCCGGCGTGATGTAGCCGGTGGGATCGCTCATCTCGTAGACGAGCTGCTCGGCCACCGTGTCGACCGTCACCATGCCCCCCGTCCCCTCGTGCTTGGTGACCGTGAAGCGGCCGTCCTCGCCCGCCTCGACCACCGGATAGCCGACGTTCCAGAGGTCCGGCACCTCCCAGAAGCGGCTGAAGTTGCCGCCCGTGCACTGGGCGCCGCACTCGATGATGTGCCCGGCGATGGTGCCGGCGGCCAGCAGGTCCCAGTCCGCGGGGCCCCAGCCGAACTCGTGGATCATGGGCGCCAGGGCCAGCGCCGTGTCGGTGATCCGGCCGCAGAGCACGATGTGCGCCCCGGCCTTGAGCGCCTCGACGACCGGCCGCGCCCCGAGGTAGGCGTTGGCGCTCATTACCTTGTCGAGATGGGGCGCCAGCGGCTCGCCGGTGTCCATGTTTTTGAGCGCGTGCCCGGCGGCGGTCAGATCCTTGAGGCGCGGCAGCAGATCGTCCCCCTCGACGACGCCCACCCGCAGGCCGGTCACACCGAGCTCGCGCGCCACCTCGAAGATCCGGTTGCGGCAGGCCCTGGGGTTCAGCCCCCCGGCGTTGGTGAGGACGCGGACGTTCCGCTCTTTGATCTCGGGCAGCACGCGGCGGATGAAGCCGATGAAGTCGGTGGCGTAGCCGAGCTTCGGATTGCGCAGCTTCTGGCGCATCATGATCGACAGCGTCACCTCGGCCAGATAGTCCATGCCGATGTAGTCGATGGGCCCGCCGCGCAGCAGCTCCACCGGCGCGTCGACGTTGTCCCCCCAGAACCCCTGGCCGTTGCCGATCCGGATCGTCTTCATAGAGGCCGCAACGATAGCATGGGCGGCCGGCCGGTCCCCCCTACGTCTGCAGCACCCCGGTCCTGAATTCCGGCACCTCTGGATTCATCTCCGCGCATGCCAGCGAGCGGCCGATCACCTTGCGGGTCTCGGCGGGATCGATGATCGCGTCCACCCACAGGCGGGCGGCGGCGTAGCGGGGGTCCATGGCGGCGGCGTAGCGCGCCTTGATCTCGCTGAGGAGGTGATTCTTCTCCTCATCAGAGACATCCTTGCCCCGGTTCTTGAGCTGGATCGAGAGCAGCGTCTGGCTCGCCTGGTCGCCGCCCATCACCGAGATCGAGGCCGAGGGCCAGGCGTAGAGGAAGCGCGCGCCGTAGGCCTTGCCGCACATCGCGTAGTTGCCGGCGCCGTAGGAGTTCCCCACGAAGAGGGTGATCTTGGGGACCGTCGAGTTGGCGACCGCGTTCACCATCTTGGCCCCGTCCTTGATGATCCCCCCGCGCTCGGCCCGGCTGCCCACCATGAAGCCGGTCACGTCCTGGATGAAGAAGAGGGGGATCTTCTTCTGATTGCACAGCTCGACGAAGCGCGCCCCCTTGTCCGCCGAGTCCGAGTAGATGACGCCGCCGATCTGGAGCTCGCGGTCGGAGGGGCCGGTGCCGGTCTTCTTCGGCACCACCGAGCGCTGGTTGGCCACGATCCCCACCGCGTGCCCCTCGATCCAGCCGGTGCCGCAGACCAGCGTCTGGCCGTAGGTGGCCTTGTATTCGTCGAGCTCGCTGCCGTCGAGCAGCCGGGCCAGCAGCTCGTGGGTGTCGTACGGCCGGGAGCGGTCGACCGGCATGATGCCGTAGAGCTCCTCGGCCGGATAGAGCGGCTCGACGGGATCGCGGCGGGCGAACGGCGCCCGGGGCTGCTCGGCGAGCTGGGCGAATTGGCTGCGGATCTTCTCCAGGCACGAGGCGTCGTCCGGATGGCGGTGGTCCACCACCCCCGAGATGTCGCACTGGACGAGGGCGCCACCCAGCTCCTGGTTGTCGATCTTCTCGCCGATGGCCGCCTGCACCAGGTGGGAGCCGGCGAGGAAGATCGAGCCGGTCCCCTCCACGATGTGCGACTCGTCGCTCATGATCGGCAGGTAAGCGCCGCCGGCCACGCACGAGCCCATGATGGCGGCCATCTGGAAGATCCCCTCGGCCGAGAGGCGGGCGTTGTTGTAGAAGGCCCGGCCGAAGTGCTCCTTATCAGGGAAGATCTCGTCCTGGAGGGGCAGGAAGACCCCGGCGGAGTCGACCAGGTAGACGATCGGCAGCCGGTTCTCCAGGGCGATCTCCTGGGCGCGCAGCACCTTCTTGCAGGTGAGGGGGAACCAGGCGCCGGCCTTCACCGTGGCGTCGTTCGAGACCACCACCACGTCCCGGCCGTGGATCTTGCCGATGCCGACCACCACGCCGGCCGCGGGGGCGCCGCCGTATTCCTGGTAGAACCCCTCGGCCACCCAGAGGCCCAGCTCCAGGAAATCCGACCCGGGATCGCACAGCGCCTCGACGCGCTCACGGGCAGTCATTTTCCCCTGAGCGCGCTGCTTGTCCTGCGCCTTGAGGCCGCCGCCGAGCCGGATGCGGTCCTCCTGCTCGCGGATCTCCTCGACCCGCCGCCGCCAGTGCTCCGTCTGCCGCTCGAACGCCTCGCCCCGATTGATCTTGCTCTCCAGAATCGCCACGAATCCTCCCGCTGAAGCCCAAAGGCGGGGGGATTATATGGGGAGCCGCCGCAAGACCCGCGCCGCGCCGCGGCATGCTCCTTGCTACTTCCCTTGAAGCGACCGACGGCGGAAGCGGCCGGTCGAACGCAAACCACTGAAAGGAGACACCATGGCCACCGCCGGACACATCATCGAAGGACGCTGGAAGCAGCTCAAGGGCGAAGCCAAGCGCACGTGGGGCAAGCTCACCGACGACGACCTGGACCGCTCGGCGGGGAACCGGGACAAGCTGGTGGGGTCTCTCCAGGAGCGCTATGGCTGGGAGAAGGCCGACGCCCAGTCGAAATTCGACGCCTGGGTCGACTCCGTGAGCGCCGACACCCGCGAGCCGGCAGAGACCAAGAAGTAGGTCCCTGCCTTCGGGCTCAAGGATATGAGGGGCGGCCCGCGAGGCCGCCTTTCGTTTTGCTAGCATCCTGGTCCATGAA
>JAICSG010000622.1 GCA_025937035.1 Thermoanaerobaculia bacterium
CTTACGGAGCGAAAGGCGAATGCGTCTACTTCGGAAGAAGGATGGGCCGGGCACCCGCACGGGCGCGCCCGGCCGAGGCAAGCGTCCTAGGTGCAGGGGTTCGCGTCGGGGAAGCAGGCCGCCTGGTTGCCGACGATGCAGCAGTGCTCACCGATGATGCACAGAGGACAAACCTGTGCCTCGGCACGGCGGGCGGTGGTCAGGGTCGCGCTGGCAGCCAGGAGAAGGGCGAGCAAACCGAGACTGACTTTACGCATTTCTTGCACCTCACGAATTTTGACCCCTTGCCTATCAAAGGGCAGTTGATCATACGATATGTAAGTTGAAAAGTAACTAAAGACCGCTAAAATCCCCGGCTTTCGGCTGGAAGGCGGCCCGGAGCCAGGGGGCCTGACGCCCGGCAGGTGGGCGTCAGGCCGGATCGACGTCCTAGGTGCAGGGGTTCGAATCGGGGAAGCAGGCCGCTTGGCCGCCGACGATGCAGCAGTGCTTGCCGATGACGCACAGAGGACAGACCTGCGCGTTGGCGCGGCGGGGAGTCCCGAAGCTGGCGATGGCGGTCAAGAGCAGGGCGAGTAGACCAAAGCTGACTTTACGCATCTCTTGTACCTCACGGATCATGACCCCTCGACCATCAAAGGGTCGGGGCTAGCCCTAGCAAGAGCTATGCAAGAATGGGAATTCCTCTATCCCTGGAGGCGGCGGGCGAGCTCTCCGGCTCTCTGCTGGTAGGAGGGCGTGGCGGCGGCGGTCCCGAGCTCGCGGCGGGCGGCCGAGGCCACCTTAAGCTCCTTCTCCTGCGGCGGGAGGGAGTGGTCGTGGAGGGCGTCCCAGGTCTGGCTGACCACGATGGCCTCGAGGTTCTCCAGCCGCTGGAGCATGGATTCACGGTCCTTCTGGAGGGCCGTCACCTCCTGCTCCAGCTCCCGGTTCGAGGCGCCCAGCGTCTGCTGCTGCGCCTTGAGCACCATCCAGGTCTTGACGACCCTCCTGAAGGTCCCCGCGAGGATCGCGACGACCGGGATGAGGACCCAGAGCTCATTTCCGCCGAAGGGCATGGTTGAAACCTCCCGGGCCTATTCTACGCGCCCGAGCCCGCGGAGTTTTGCCGGCCGGGAGGCGAAGTCCCGGATTCCCCCTCCCGGCGCACCCTCCTGGCTATGGAGACCCGACTGCGAGAGCGTGGGGATGATGTACAGTTTCCCCTCGCCATGGCCGACTGGACCCCCACCTCGTGGCAGGAGCGGCCCGCCCTGCAACAACCGGTCTACCCGGATCCCGCGCGCGTCGAGCGGGTGCTGCGCGACCTCGCCTGCCTGCCGCCGCTGGTGACCTCGTGGGAGATCGAGCGGCTGAAATCGCAGCTCGCCGAGGCGGCCCAGGGGAAGCGCTTCCTCCTGCAAGGGGGTGACTGCGCGGAGAGCTTCGAGGACTGCACCTCGCAGTCGATCACCAACAAGCTCAAGATCCTGCTCCAGATGAGCCTCGTGCTGGTGCACGGCGCGCGCAAGCGGGTGATCCGGGTCGGCCGCTTCGCCGGCCAGTACGCCAAGCCGCGCAGCGCCGACCTGGAGGAGCGGGACGGGGTCAGCCTCCCCTCCTACCGCGGGGACCTGATCAACCGGGTGCCGTTCACGCCCGCCGACCGCATCCCCGATCCGGAGCTGCTGCTGCGCGGCTACGAGCGGGCGGCGCTGACGATCAACTTCATCCGCGCCCTGATCGACGGCGGCTTCGCCGACCTCCACCACCCCGAGTACTGGGACCTCTCCTGGGTCAAGCACTCGCCGCACGCCGAGGAGTACCGGCGCCGGGTGGCCTCGATCCGCGACTCGTTGCAATTTTTCGAATCGCTCGCCGGCAGCCAGGCCGGGGAGATCAGCCGGGTGGACTACTTCACCAGCCACGAGGGGCTGCACCTGCTCTACGAGCAGGCCCAGACGCGGCGGGTGCCGCGGCGCGCCGGCTGGTACAACCTCTCCACTCACCTCCCCTGGATCGGCATGCGCACGGCGCAGATCGAGGGGGCCCACGTCGAGTTCTTCCGCGGGATCGCCAATCCGATCGCCGTCAAGGTGGGCTCAGGCGTGACCCCCGAGGGGCTGGTCAAGCTGGCGGACGTGCTCGATCCCCATCGTGAGCCGGGGCGGCTCACCTTCATCCACCGCTTCGGCCACAAGAAGATCGCCGAGGGGCTGCCGCCGCTGGTCGAGGCGATCCGCCGGGCCGGCCGCACGGTGCTCTGGGTGTGCGACCCCATGCACGGCAACACCGAGTCGCTGGCGAACGGCATCAAGACCCGGCGCTTCGAGCACATCCTCTCGGAGCTGGAGCAGGCCTTCGACCTCCACGAGGAGCTGGGCTCCTACCTGGGCGGCGTCCACTTCGAGCTCACCGGCGAGGACGTAACCGAGTGCATGGGCGGCGCCCGCGGCCTCACCGAGGAGGACCTCCAGCGCGCCTACCGCTCGCAGGTGGACCCCCGTCTCAACTACGAGCAGGCCCTGGAGATGGCCTTGCGGATCGCGCGGCGGATGGGTCGGGAGGCGGTATAGGTCCGGCGGAGGGGAGGAAACCGGGCGGAGCCGGAGCCCCGCCCGGTCATACGTCAGCAGTTCAATTCGGCACGCAGGTCTGGGTGTCGCCCTGGACAACGCAGTGGTACCCCTGGACACAGAGCAGGGTACACGCGCCGCTGGCGGCCTCCGCCTTGTGGGACGGAGCGGCGAGGGCGAGAACGGTGATCAGCAAACCGAGGATTCGAGCTGCATTCTTACGCATGGTTGGTACCTCCTATCGTTCAAGCCATCGTTTGGTCGATGGCGGATGCTTATTACTAAAAGCACATCCCATGCCAGCATTCTGGATTTAGAATCTGCCGACCATGAGCTTTGAGCGCCACCGCGAAGATTTCACCGTCTCGACCGACCCCGGGCGTCTGGATGTGCATGCGATCCACGCCTTCCTGGTCACCTCCTACTGGGCGGAGGGGATTCCTCGGGAGCTCCTGGAGCGGGCTTTACGGAATTCGCTCTGCTTCGGCCTCTATGAAAGGGGGATCGAAGGGGAGCGCCAGGTCGGCCTCGCCCGGGTGATCACGGACGCGGCGACCTACGCCTATCTCTGCGACGTCTACGTGCTGCCGGAGCTGCGCGGCCGGGGGCTGGGGACCTGGATGATGGAGCGCGTGATGGAGCACCCGGACCTCCAGGGGCTCCGGCGCTTCTCGCTGGTCACCCGCGATGCCCACGAGCTCTATCGCCCCTTCGGCTTCACGGAGATCGCGAGCCCCGGAGGACCCATGGAGATCGTGCGGCCGGGGATCTATAAAAGCCTCCCCCATGACCCGGAGTTGTCGTAGGGGGGGGGGGTGTGCCAGCCCCCCACCGTGGTGGGCGGGGGCCACACCCGCCCCCCGACGACCAGCAACAGGGGTGGACAAGACCCCAGA
>JAICSG010000528.1 GCA_025937035.1 Thermoanaerobaculia bacterium
CCGAAGAACTCGGCGATCATCACCAGCAGCACGACCACCGCCGGCAGCCCCATCGAGGTCATCCCCTGCAGGGTGGGCCCGAAGCCGTGCCCCCCGAACCAGCCGAGCAGCTTCTGGGCGCCGTGGGGGAACATGACCAGCCCCAGGAAGACCCGCACGATCAGCATCCCGAGGTCGTCGTCCGTCTGCATCAGCTTCCGCAGCATCGCTAGCCCCCTTTCGATTCGGTCCTCACGATCTTCTCATGCAGGAGCCGGGCGTCGAGGGCCCGGGCGCTCTCCCGGTCCGGCCCGGCGAGAAAGGGATTGACATCCAGCTCGCGGATGCCCGGGTGGCGCTGCACGAGCTGGGAGAGGCGGAGGAGGATCTCGGCGAGGAGGTCGAGATCGGCCCCGGGCTCGCCGCGCACCCCCTCCAGCAGCCTGAAGCCGCGGATCCCCCGCACCACCTCCCGCGCCTCCTGGGCGTCGAGCGGCGGCACGGCGAAGCGGACGTCCTGGAAGACCTCCACGTACTTGCCGCCCAGGCCGAACATCAGCAGCGGCCCGAAGCGCGGATCGGTGGTGATGCCGAAGATCACCTCGTGGCCGCCCCGCGCCATCTCCTGGACGAGGAACCCCTCGGCGGCAAATCCGGCCCGGGCCAGGGCGGCCTCCATCTCGCCGAGCGCCCGCGCCAGCTCCGCTTCGTCCCGGAGGTCGATCCGCACCGCCCCCACGTCGCTCTTGTGGACCAGGCCGGAGGCCACCGCCTTGAGGACCACCGGGTAGCCGATCTCCCGGGCCGCCGCCAGGGCCTCCTCGCGGCCGGCGGCGAGCCGCTGGCGGATGACCGGCATGCCATAGAGCTCCAGGACGCGGAAGACCGCCCCGGGGTCGAGGTAGCCGTCCGGCGCGGCGTCGAGGATGGCGGCGACTTGATCGTCATCGGTCGCGAAGCGGGGGATGGGCGCGTCGGCGGGCCTTCGTCGCCAGGCGGCGTAGCGGGAGAGCAGAAACATGGCCCGGGCCGCCGACTCAGGGAAGCGGTAGACGGGCGGCAGGTCGCGGGCCGTCTTCACCGCCTCGTAAAACTCGTCGGTCGCCATCACCACCGCCAGCACCGGCTTGACCCGCTCGCGGGCGACCTCCCCCACCGCCGCGATGATGTCGATCGGGTTCGAGAGGAGGGGGGTGACGTTGATCACCATCGCCGAGTCGACTTGCGGGTCGTCCAGCACGGCGGCCAGGGTGCGGGCGTAGTCCTGGGCGGTGGCGGAGGCGATCATGTCCACCGGATTGGCGACGCTCGCCTCGGGCGGCAGGGTGGCCCGCAGGCCGGCCCGAGTACCTTCCGAGAGCTCGGCCATGCGCAGCCCGAGGTTGACGCAGGCGTCGGTCGCCATGATCGCCGGGCCTCCGGCGTTGGTGACGATCGCCACCCGGTCCCCCGCCGGGAGGGGGCAGCGGACCAGGGCGCGGGCGACGTCGAACAGCTCCTCGATGGTGTTGGCGCGCAGCACCCCACACTGGTCGAGGAAGGCCGAGACGGTGACGTCGGTGCCGGCGATGGCCCCGGTGTGGCTGCTGGCGGCCCGGGCCCCCTCGGCGGTGCGGCCGGACTTGACGATCAGGATCGGCTTCTTGCGCGTTACCCGCTTGGCGATCTCGGTGAAGCGGCGCGGGTTGCCGAACGATTCGAGGTACATGGCGATCACCCGCGTGGCGGGGTCGTCTTCCCAATACTCGATCAGGTCGTTGCCCGAGACGTCCGCCTTGTTGCCCATCGAGGCGAACTGGGTGAGGCCGATCCCGAGGTCCTGGGCCACGTTGAGGATCGCCACCCCCAGCGCCCCCGACTGGCTGACGAAGCCGATGGCGCCGGAACGGGCCGGGGTCGGTGCGAAGGTGGCGTTGAGGCTGACGTCGGGGGAAGTGTTGATCACCCCCATGCAGTTGGGGCCGATCATCCGCACCCCGGCGGCGCGCACGGCCTCGCGCAGCTTCCGCTCCCGGGCCGCCCCCTCCTCGCCGGTCTCGGAGAAGCCGGCGGTGATCACCACCAGCCCCTTCACCCCCTTGGCCACGCACTCCTCGACCGCCCCCTGTACCAGATGCTTGGGCACCAGGATCATGGCGAGGTCGACCGGGTCGGGGATGGCCGCCATCGAGGGGTAGCATTTGAGCGAGTGGACCGACTCGGCATGGGGGTTGACCGGGTAGATGGCGCCGTTGAATTCGTTCACCAGCAGGTTGTGGAGGAGGGCGAAGCCGATCGAATCCCGCCGGCGCGAGGCGCCGACCACGGCGATCGAGCGGGGGGAGAAGATCGGGTCGAGGGCGCGGGCGGTCATCGGGCCTCTCCGGGCGCCGGGTCGGGCGCCAGCACGAGGAGCCGCTCCGGGGCGAAGCGGACGGTCAGGGGGAGCCGCTCCGGGCAGACGTCGCCGTCCACCTGGGCGGGCGCGCCCGCCGGGGCGGCGAGGGAGACCTCGCGCACCTGGCGGATCTCGACGTCCCGCCGCCGCACGTGGCGGGAGCGGATCACGTCGAGGGCGAAGGCGGCGGTGGCGGCGCGGCCGGTCCCCCGGAAGGTCACCAGCTCGAAGCGGCCGTCGTCGGTGCGGGCCGCCGGGGCGAGCCGGTACGATCCCGCGTAGTAGGGGATGTTCGACACCGAGACGAACGAGGCCTCCAGGCGCTCGCCGCCGGCCGTCACCTCCAGCGCCGGATAGGGGTAGCGCCACCACTCCCGGAGCCCCTGGCCGGCGATGGCCGGCTTGCCGAAGAGCCACTTGAGCCGGGTGTTGAGGGTGGCGAGCAGCACCGCGTCCAGGCCGGCCGAGACCATCATCAGGAAGGGGACGCCCCCCGCGAGGCCGACGTCGAAGGGCCGGGCCGGAAGCTTCATCAGGGTGGCCGCCGCGGCGACCGGCTCCCGCGGCAGGCCCAGGGCCAGCGCCAGCAGGTTGGCGGTCCCTCCGGGGAGCACGCCGAGGGCCGCCGGCCCTCCCATCAGGCCGCTCGCCACCTCCCGCGCCGTGCCGTCGCCGCCGAAGGCGAAGACCACCTCGGCGCTGCGGCGGCGCTCGCGGGCCAGCCCGGTCGCCTGCCCCGGAAAGGCGGTGGGGACCGGCTCGACGTCGAAGCCGCCGCCGCGCAGGGTGGCGAGGAGCCCGTCGAGCACCCGGGCGTGCCGCTGGCGCCCCGAGCGGGGGTTGTAGATCAGGGCCGCGGGGCGCATGGACGGGGGATCGGCGGGATCAGAAGAGCGTTCCCGTGGTGCCGGGGCGCTGCGGATAGCCGAGGTGCTGGTAGGCCCGCCGGGTGGCGATCCGGCCGCGGGGGGTGCGCTGGAGGAAACCCTCCTGGATCAGGTAGGGCTCGTAGAGGTCCTCCAGGGTGCCGGTGTCCTCGCCCACCGAGACCGCCAGCGCCTTGAGGCCTGCCGGGCCGCCGTCGTAGTGCTCGATCAGCGTGGTGAGGATCTTGCGGTCGACATCGTCGAAGCCGAATTCGTCCACCTCCAGCAGGGCGAGGGCGCGGCGGGCGACCCCGAGGTCGATCGACTTCGCCCGTTCTACTTGAGCGAAATCGCGCACCCGGCGGAGCAGGCGGTTGGCGACGCGCGGGGTCCCCCGGCTGCGGCGGGCGATCTCGGCCCCCCCTTCGCGGTCGATGGGGACGCCGAGCAGCTTGGCCGAGCGCAGGACGATCTCGGTCAGCTCCTCCGGGCGGTAGAAGTCGAGCCGGTGGACGATGCCGAAGCGGGCCCGCAGGGGGGCGCTGATCAGCCCGGCCCGGGTGGTGGCCCCTACGAGAGTGAAGCGGGGGAGCTCGATCTTCACCGTGCGGGCCGCCGGCCCCTGGCCGATGACCAGGTCGAGCCGGAAGTCCTCCAGGGCGGGGTAGAGGATCTCCTCGACCGTGGGGCCGAGGCGATGGATCTCGTCGATGAACAGCACCTCGCCC
>JAICSG010000096.1 GCA_025937035.1 Thermoanaerobaculia bacterium
CCCGTCTGCAATCTCACGGTCGGGGATTTCAATCCCCGCTATTTCCCGATCCCCGCCCGGCTGACCGAGGGGACCCGCGCCGCCCTGGAGCGCGGGGAGACCAACTACCCCCCCGCGAACGGCATGCCGGATCTGCGGCAGGCCGTGGGCAGGTTCTACGAGCGGGAGCTGGGGCTGCGCTATCCGGTCGAGTCGATCCTCATCACCGGCGGCGCCCGGCCGATCATCTACTGCATCTTCCGCACCCTGTGCGATCCCGGCGACCGGGTGGTCTATCCGGTGCCGAGCTGGAACAACAACCACTACGTCCACATGGTGGGCGGGGTCAACGTGCCGGTGGTCTGCCACCCGGAGCACCGTTTCCTCCCCAAGCGCGAGGATCTGATCCGGGCCCTCCCCGGCGCCCGCCTGCTCAGCCTCAACTCGCCGCTCAACCCCACCGGCACCGCCTTCACCCGCGAGGACCTGCTGGGGATCTGCGAGGCGGTGGTCGAGGAGAACGAGGGGCGCGCCCGCCGCGGCGAGCGCCCGCTCTTCCTGCTTTATGACCACATCTACTGGATGCTCCGCTTCGGCGGCATCCAGCACTTCACGCCCCCCGAGCTGATCCCGGAGATGGCGCGCTACACCGTGTTCGTGGACGGCATCAGCAAGGGGTTCGCGGCCACCGGGCTGCGCGTCGGCTGGGCCGTGGGACCGGTGGACATCATCGCCCGCATGTCCGCCCTGCTGGGCCACGTGGGCGCCTGGGCCCCGCGCGCCGAGCAGGTGGCGACCGTCGGCCTGCTCGACGATCCGGAGGCCATCCGCCAGTACGAGGCCGTCTTCCAGCGCGAGCTCCAGGTGCGCCTCGACCGCCTGCACGCCGGGCTCCAGGCCATGAAACAGAAGGGGCTGCCGGTGGACAGCATCCCGCCCATGGGCGCGATCTATCTCACCGCCCGCATCCACCCCTTCGGCCGCCGGGCCGCGGCGGGCGAGCTGCGCACCAACGACGAGATCCGCCGCTGGCTGCTGGAGACGGCGGGCATCGGCGTCGTCCCCTTCCAGGCCTTCGGCTCGACCGAGGACGACGGCTGGTTCCGCCTGAGCGTCGGCGCGGTCTCGCTGGCCGACATCGACGCCGCCCTGCCACGGCTGGAAGCGGCGTTGCGGGCGCTCGGGTGAGAGAGGGTTTGGCCTCTGCCGCCCCACTGTAGAGACGCCCCGTGGGGCGTCTCCCGAGGCGGCAGCCCCGTTTCCAATCGCCACGGCGTGTCCGCGGGGCGTTTTGGGATTGCGTAGCGGATGGTACCGCCTCGGAGACGCCCCACGGGGCGTCTCTACAGTGGCAGGGCACTTCCAGACACCTCTAAGAGAGGGATTCGCGATGAAGGTAGTCCATATCGTCCTCGCCCTCCTGCTGCTCGCGGCCCTTTCCCTGCCGGCCTGGGGGGCGGAGCCGGTCACCATCCGTGTCGGCAAGCTCCTCGACGGCAGGGGCGGCGCGATGAGCGACGTCACGGTGGTGATCGAGGGATCGAAGATCGTGGCGGTCGAGACCAGGCCGCGGGAGCACCCCACCTGGGACCTCCGGGGCCTCACCCTGATGCCCGGGGGGATCGACACCCACGTCCACATCGGCTGGCACTTCGGCCGCAACGGCAAGCTCTATGACGAGGACGAGAAAGGGGTCCAGAAGGAGACCCCGGCCGACACCATCCTCTATGCCGCCGACAACGCGGTGGAGACGGTGCGGAGCGGCGTCACCACCGTGCAGAGCCTCGGCGCGCCCGAGGACGCGGCCCTGCGCGACGCCATCGCCCGGGGCATCCTGCCGGGCCCGCGCATCCTGACCTCCCTGGAGCCGATCGCGGACCCCTCGCTGACCCCCGGGAAGATCCGCGAGGCGGTGCGCCGCCGGGCCGCCGAGGGGGCGGACGTGATCAAGATCTTCGCCTCCAAGAGCATCCGCGACGGCGGCGCTCCGACCCTCACCCAGGAGCAGCTCGACGCCGCCTGCGGCGAGGCCAGGGCCCACCACCTGCGCTCCGCCGTCCACGCCCACGGGGTCGAGAGCGTCCGCCGGGCGGTGCTGGCCGGCTGCACCGTGATCGAGCACGGGGTGCTGCTCGACGCGGCCACCCTGCGCTTCATCGCCGAGCACGGCACCTGGTTCGATCCCCAGACCGACCTCGTGTTCCGCAACTATTTCGAGAACGCCCAGCACTTCGTGGGGATCGGCAACTTCACGGACGAGGGGTTCGCGCAGATGCGCCGCGCCGTCCCTCTGGCGCTCAAGATGTTCAAGGAGGCGCTCAAGACGCCGGGGCTGAAGATCGTCTTCGGCACCGACGCCGTGGCCGGCGCGCACGGCCGCAACTTCGAGGAGCTGATCTACCGGGTGGAGAAGGGGGGCCAGGACCCGATGGACGCCATCGTCTCCGCCACCTCCCGCGCCGCCGAGTCGCTCGGCCTCCAGGACAAGAGCGGCGCCGTGGCGCCGGGCCTTGAAGCCGACCTCATCGCGGTCGAGGGCGATCCCACGAAAGACATCAACGCCCTCCGCCACGTCGTCTGGGTGATGAAGGGCGGCACGGTGGTCAAGAACGAGGTGCGCTGCCGCTAGCCGCGCGCCGGGCCATGAACCAGTTGGGGGTCTCCAGTACCGGCTCCTCGACTGTCACCTGGAAACCGAAACGCTCGTAGAAGGTGACGTTCTCCCGCTTGTCGGTCTCCAGATAGGCCATCGCCTGGAGAGCATCCATCCGCTGGCAGAAGACGCGGAGCAGGGCGGTGCCGATCCCCTGACCCTGGCGGTGCCGCTCGATCCCCACGGGACCGAGATGCCAGTGCGGCTCTCGTGGATCGTGCCGGGCCCAGGCTCCCACCCACTTCAGCAGCCGCACCGTGCCGCCCAGGCCGGCGCCGGCGATGGCTTCCGGCAGCAGGCGGAGCCTCTCGCCTCCTGACGGCTGGCAGCGGCCCGGCTCCACCATGGCGCAGACCCCCACCAGCGCGTCCGAGTCGAAGGCGCCGAGGATCACACCCTTCGAGACGTACTGGCGGAGGACGCCCTGGAAGATGCGGGTGAGAGTCCGCTCCCGCGGATCGGAATCCGCTCCGAACGCGCGGACGTGCAACGGATTGTCGCGCATCCCCCGGCCGAGCACGGCCGCCGCGGCGTCCGTCTCCCCGGGGGTGAGATCGCGGATCTCGATCATCATTCCTTTCGAAAGGTTTTTACTTGTACCGCACCCCATGCTTCACCACCACGTCGACGTTCGACAGCAGGTCGACGTGATGGAGCACGTCGCCCCGCACCGCGATGACGTCCGCGTACTTGCCCGCCTCGATCGTGCCGACCTCCTTGTCGACCTTCATGAACACCGCGGGCCAGTAGGTGGCGGCGCGGAGGGCGTCCATGACAGGGACCTTGAAGGTGTTGACCCAGTAGTCGATCTCGTGCCAGGTCGAGTCGCTGTGGAAGTTGAGCGGCACGCCGCTGTCGGTGCCGACGAGGAGGATCACCCCCGACTTCCGGAGCTGCTCGAACTTCTTCGCCAGGGTCGGCTGGCGGGCGGGCATGAGCTGGAAGTAGGACAGGCGGTCGGGCCGGGACAGGGACTGGCGGATGTCGGCCACCACCTCCGGCGGCAGGCCGACGTGCCAGCGCGGATCGTCGATCCGCTCCGGGAACTCGTCGCGGGTGTACCCGTAGAGGAGGAGCGGCGAGACCGTCGGCGTCCAGAAGAGGGTGTTGGCCCGCCCCTTCATCAGAGCGTAGATGTCCGGCGGATACTCGGGGGCGCTCCCCAGGCCGGTGTGCTCGAAGCAGTCGACCCCCGCCGCGATGCCGCGCCGGATCTCCTCCGCCCGGTGGGCGTGGGCCACCACGGGGAGCCCCTGCTTGTGGGCCTCGTCCACCAACGCCCGCACCTCGTCCATGGTCATCTGGTCCTGATCGATCATCTTGATGACGTCGACCTTGGCCTTGGCGAGCCGCCGCACCTTGGCGCGGGCGTCGTCGGCGCCATGGATCCCCCAGCGGTAGGACTCGCTGCCGGGATCGGGCTCGTGCTGGAGGAAGGGGCCGGCGACGTAGAGGGTGGGGCCCGGGATCTCCCCCTTGCGCACGGCCTCGCGCACCGCCAGGATGTCCTCGAGCGGAGCGCCCAGATCGCGGGCGGAGGTCACTCCGGCGAGGAGGAGCTGGCGGGCCGCCGCCGGCATGATCGTTCCCCGGAAGAGCTTGGGGTAGGTCGCGTCCCAGTGATCGTAGTCGCCGTGGCCGACGATCATCAGGTGGACGTGCATGTCCCACAGGCCGGGGAGCACGCTCATCCCCTCGGTCGAGATCACCTCGGCCCCTTCGGGAATCTTCACCTCGCCCACCCGCCCGACCGCCTGGATGCGTTCGCCGGAGATGAGCACCACGCTGTTCTCCAGAGGCCGGCCGCCATAGCCGTCGATCAGCCGGCCGCCGACCAGGGCGGTGACCTTCGCCGGTTGGGAGACGGCCTGCGGAGCCGGAGCGGCGGCCAGGGAGAGCAGGGCCAGGGTGAGCGCCAGGGTGCCGGAGAGCGCCGGTCTCTTTCTCATCGTGTCGTCAGCCTCCTGGCGGGGGAGTATCTCAGAGACGGGTGTGATTTTCTCCCCTCCCGCGCGAATCGTGGGAGTGAAGACAACATCTTGATGCTCAAGAAGAAAAGAGAGAAAGAGAGCCCGGCCTGATCGGGGGCATAATATTTGCAAATTCAAATAAGCTCCATTGATCGCTCCCCCTCCGCTCACGCAGCGGAGGAGGAGCTGTCGCGGCTCTTCGCAGGAGACACCAACATGAGAAAACCCACTGTGTCGCATCTCCGGCCCTCCCTCGTCCTCTGTCTGATCGGGCTCGCCTGCCTTGTCCCCGGCCGCCTCCTGGCGGCGACCACGACCCTGGCGCCCACGACGGGCATCAACGCCAGCAACACCACGTGGGGCTCGGACAACGGGAGCTCCTGCACGGGGGCGATGTGGGCGTGCGTCGACGACGGCACCTCGTTCGCGGCCAACGACGGCGACCACACCTACGTCTACTCCCAGGCTGCGGGCGGCTATCACACCACCGGCTTCGCGGCGGTCTCGGGGACGGTGACCCAGGTGGCGGTGCACATCGTGGCCGCCACGATCTCGGGCGCCTCGGGGAACGCGACGGTGAGCCTCTACGCCTCCGGATCGCTCCAGGCCACCGGGACGGCGCACGCGCTGAACGGGACCTACACGCAATACAACGATACGTTCGCCGGCCTTTCGATTCCGAGCACGAGCAACATCCAGGTGCGGGTGACCTTCTCGGCCGCCAACCTCAAATACACCGAGGTCTGGGTGGATGCGACCACGGGCTCGACGCCGGCCGATCCGGTCGTGGCCGGGGCGGGGGACATCGCCTGCAACGCCGCCGAGCGGGCCTGCACCACCAAGTGCGGCACGAGCTGCTGCGACTGCCAGGACGACGCCACTCACAACCAGCTCGTGAGCATCAACCCGACCTACGTCTTCACCCTGGGAGACAACCAGTACGAGAACGGCGAGTACGCCAATTATTCCGATACATCCGGCGGCTACGCCTCCACCTGGGGCCAGGAGCTGGGGATCACCTTCCCGTCGGTGGGCAATCACGAGTACAACGGCCACGCGAGCTGCACGGCCTGCGGCTGCAGCCCGGCGGGCTGCTGCAGCGACACCTGCTGCAACACCGTCGCCAAGCGCCAGTGCGCCACCCAGGCCTACATGAACGCGAACTATTACAAGTATTTCAGCGGCGTGAAGAGCGCCGAGGACCCCAACGGCAACGGCTGGTACAGCTACGACATCCCGACCTCGGACGCCTCACGCTCCTGGCACGTGATCGTCCTCAACGCGGCGATCTGCGACACGGCCAAGTTCCCGTCGTGGGCGAGCGCGGCCAACTGCCAGAGCGGCTCGGCGCAGTACCAGTGGCTCCAGCAGGACCTCGCCAACTGGGCCGCGGGCGGCAAGAAGTGCCTCCTCGCCTATTGGCACGAGCCGCGCTTCTCCAGCGGCACCGAGAATGGCGGCAGCGCCAACTACTCACAATTCTGGTCGCTCCTCCAGAGCTACGGCGTGGACGTGATCCTGCAGGGGCACGATCATAATTACGAGCGGTTCAACCCGCAGAATTCGAGCGGCGTGGCCGACTCGACCGGACCGATCAGCTTCGTGGTGGGCACGGGAGGGCGGGACACCGACACCTGCTCTTCCACGCGGGCGCCCAACTCGGCGAAGTGCGTGGCGGGCACGTTCGGAAACCTCAAGCTCACGCTGCACCCGTCGAGCTGGGACTACGACTTCGAGAGCGCCGCCGGAACGTCGGCGTCGGACCTCCGTTCCGGCATCGCCTGCCACAACTGACCTACGGCGTCGCCGGCATCCGGGTGGCGTAGAAATCGACCATCCGGGTCGCCGCCGGCGGATCGAGGTTGCTGAGGGCGACCAGCACGGTACCGAGCTGAGGGTAGACGCGGAGCTCGCCGTTCATACCGGGGGCTCCGCCGCCATGGCCGTAGCTCTTGAGCGCCCCCTCGCCGCGGATGCCGAAGCCGTATCCGTAGCCCTCGATGTGCGGCGTGGTCGCCTCGGCGAGCATCTTTTTCGAGATCAGCTTCCCGGACTCCAGAGCTTCGGCGAACCGCAGGAGATCGCCCACCGTCGAGTAGCCGCCGCCGGCCGAGGTGCCCCGCCACGGCAGCGTGTCGGTGTTGGGCACCCAGGCGCCGTCGCGCTTCATGTAGCCGGCTGAGCGGTTGGGCACCTTTTCGTTCTCGGCCAGGGAGGCGGTGGAGGTCATGCCGGCCGGCCGAAAGATCTTGCGATCCACATAGTCGTAATAAGACATGCCGGTGATCTTTTCGATCAGCGCGCCGAGCAGGACGAAGCCGTAATTCGAATATTTAAACTGCTTGCCCGGCTCGCCGTCGAGAGCGCGCGCTCCGTAGAGCTTCAGGTAGTCGGCATGGGTCTTCAGGGACAGCCGGTTCTTGTCGAAGTCCGGCCCGAAGATGTCGCCGGTGCCGCCGGTGTGCGTGAGCAGGTGCCGCACCTTGACCTTCGAGGCGACATCCTTGTTCGGATAATCGGTCAGGTACTTTCCGATCGGATCGTCCAGCGAGAGCTTGCCCGCCTGGACGAGCTGCAGGATGGCGACCGAGGTGAACATCTTGTTCATCGAGCCGATGCGGAACCGCGTGTCGAGCGTGACCGGAGCGCCGGTCTCCCGGTTGGCCCGTCCCCAGGCCTTCTGGAGCAGCACCTTGCCGTGGCGGGCCACCAGGACGGCGCCGGAGAATCGATCGCTTTTCGCCAGCTCGTCGCCATGGGCCACGAGCGCCGCCAGGGCGTCCGCCTCGGACATCCGCGGCACCGCGAGGTCCGGCGGGGGAGGGGTCGCTTCCAACGTCGACTTGAGGATCTTCGGGGGATCGTCGGCGCTCACCTCCAGCTCGAGGCGGGCGATGGTGTCCGACTCCTTCTCCCGGAGCAGCGCGGTGAGGGCCTGGGGCTCGCTCTTCTCGATGCGCACCAGGTTGAAGCCGCCGGTCATCTCGCGGAACTGCAGCCGGTCCTCGACCGGCGGCGTTGGCCCCTGGCGCGGGAAGGCGGCGTCGAAGGCGCGGAGCTGGGCGGCGTCGGCCGAGTTGAAGGCGGCGAGCCAGGCCGTGAAGACCCTGCCGGCGGGGGTCTTCGGGATCTCCGGCTGGCCGGCGGCCGGGGCCGCCACGAGGACGATGGCGAGCAGCGCGGCGAGCGCGCGCCAGGAAGCAATCATGAGGGGCTCCTTTCCGAGCGGAAAGCTCGATCCGTTGTCTATTAACGCTGGAAGGGAGCCAGGGTTGCGCGATCAGCCGGCCGTCTTCTTCTCCCGCCGCCGCTGCACCGAGATCAGGGTCAGCCCGAGGTCGTGGATCTTGCGCAGCACGGAGAGGAGGGCGCACTGGTCGGGGACGCGGCCGGTGAGGACGGTCTCGCCCTGAGGCTCGGCGGTGAGCTTCAGCCCCTCGAACCAGCTCGTCCAGTGCTCGTCGAGATGCTCCTGGAGGCGGATCTCGTAGCAACTCTCCGGGGCGTCCTTGTCACCTGCCATCGGGCTCGTCTCCATTTCCGTCTCTCACGCGGTCAGGGTACGATGTAGGCACGATTCAGGCCATTCGCCGAAAGGCGGATTTTTCAAGACGTATCGTACAAGGGGTCTTCCCGCCTCAGGAGGCAACGTGGGCGTAGTCTTCGGTTCCCGGTCCGCCGCGCGGCTGCTGGCCGCCGTCTCTCTCCTCGCGCTCGCCGTTCCGGCCCGGGCGGCCGTTCCGAAGGCGGAGCGCTCCGCCCTGACCGCTCTCTACAAAAGCACCGGCGGGGCGAAGAAATGGCTCGACCGCACCGGCTGGCTCGGCGCCACCGGCACGGAGTGCTCCTGGAAAGGGGTGCGGTGCAACACGGCGGGCACCTCCGTCATCGGCCTCGACTTGAGCGAGAATGGCCTCCAGGGGGCCCTCCCGGCGACCTTGAGCAACCTCGCCAACCTCCAGTCCCTGGATCTGGAAGGGAACGCGGTGTCCGGCACCCTGCCCAAGACACTGGGCCGTCTGGCGAGCCTCACCAGCCTCCATCTCGGCCTGAACCAGATCTCCGGCGCGATTCCGCGCGAGCTGGGGAGCCTGGCCAGTCTCCAGATCCTGGATCTCCCCTTCAACAAGCTCACGGGGAGCCTCCCCCCGGAGCTCGGCAACCTCGCCAGCCTGCGGATCCTTAACCTCGGCGGGAACCAGATCTCCGGCAGCATCCCCGCGCAACTCGGGAATCTGCACTTGCTGACCTATCTCGACCTCTCGTCGAACCAGCTCAGCGGCGCGATCCCGCCCGATCTGGGGCGCCTGACGCTGCTCCAGACGCTCGCCCTCGACGCCAACCGGCTCACCGGCACCATCCCGCCCGCGCTGGGAAGCCTGGCCAATCTGGTACAGCTCGGCCTGAGCGGCAATCAGCTCTCGGGCCTCATCCCCAGGCGGCTGGGGAGCCTGCCGGCGCTGATGTTCCTCGACCTGGAGAGCAACCAGCTCGGCGGTCCGGTCCCGCCCGAGCTGGCCAACGCCACCTCGCTCGTCGGCGTCCTGCTCTCCTCGAACCGGCTGGAGGGGACCATCCCGGGCGCGTTCCTCAATCTGCCGAATCTGGAGGCGCTCTGGCTGGACCACAACCGGTTCATCGGCCCCGTCCCCTTCGAGCTGGGCGCCATCCCGACGCTCGACGACAACGGCGGCCTCGACCTGCGCTTCAACGCCCTGGCGACCGACACCGAGCCGGGCCTGCTGGCGGACCTCGACACCAAGCAGGTGGGCGGACAATGGCAAAGCTCGCAGGCGGCCACGGCGCCGTTCGATCCCCAATTCCCGCTCACCGGCCTCGCCGACCGGCGGGCGGGAGGCTTCATGATCTGGACCCTCCAGACCACGGCGAGCGCGCCGCCGGTCACCGTCTCGACCACCGGCGGGACTGGGGACGTGGACCTCTACGTCCGCTTCGGCTCCGCTCCGACACTGACGCTCTTCGACGCCTCCTCGG
>JAICSG010000248.1 GCA_025937035.1 Thermoanaerobaculia bacterium
TCGTTGAGGATGCCCTGCATCACCAGACGCTTGGGCACTCCGAACGTGTTGATCGTCTGGTTGCTCAGCCAGGTCTTCAGCCAGGCCTCGGTGAAGGCCGACGGCGAGAGGCTGGTGTTCGCGGCCATCTCCGTGATGAGGTGCTTGAAAGTCCATGAGCCGCCCGGGGTGCCGGACCCCGGATCGCAGGGGTCGGTCGTCCGGGTGGGATCGGCGATCACCTTGGGATCGGTGATCATCAGGACGTGGTGTTGGAATGGAGTCACCGTATCGAAGTCGATCGGGTCCACCGGCCCGACGGGCCCGGCCGGGCCGCTGATAACCGGGCGGTTGAGGCGGACGCTCTTCCCGGCCTGGAACCCCTGGAGGTCGAAGGGCGTCTGGGCCTGGCTCCCGGCGAGCGCCCGGCCACTGAAGACCGGGATCTCCGAGCTCGCCGTCTCCAGGGTGGCGGCGTCCTGCTGGGCCCGGCTCTCGACGTCCTTCGGATCGACCTGCGCCACGGTCGTGTACAGCCCGTCGCCGGCGACGGCGTCCCCGCCCTGGCCGTCGTCCCGGAAGAAGAGCTCTCCGGAGCTTCCGAGGGTGGTGTAGGAGGCCGTACCCTCCTTCTGCTTGGCCGCCACCTGCTCGGGGGTCAGCTGTACCGTCAGCAGCACGTTGCCCAGATCGGGGAAGTCCGCGGTCTGCTGGATGAAGACATCGGCGGGCGGCGGCAGCGTACCGCCCAGGCTGTCGGACCCTTCCGCCTTGGTGGCGAGGGAGCGCCGGGTGGACGCCAGACGGGTCGAGGCCAGGGCCGTGGCGGCCAGGGCCAGGATGGCGATCACGAGCAACAGGGCACGGTTTTTCCTACTCAGTCGTCTCCAGTGACTCATCAGCTCCTCCTTGGAGTAGTCTCAAAGACTTACACTCTTCGAAGGTGCTTCAGGATGGAAAAGCGAGCCGGAGCCTACCCCCCGATCTGCATGAAGCTCACCAGGTTGCCGTAATTCCCCTGGGTGAGGTGGTGCTCCTCGGGCTTCTCCTGGACGACGCGCAGGATCTCGCTTTCGAGGGCGGCGTCCGGGTCCGGAGCGGCGAGGAGGGGGCGCAGCGGGTGGACGCGGTCGGCGAAGAGGCAGAGGCGGAGCTCGCCGCGGGAGGTCAGGCGCACGCGGTTGCAGTCGGCGCAGAAGGTGTGGGAGAGGGGGGTGATGAAGCCGACCGTACCCACGGCGTCCCGGAAGCGGAAGGCCTTGGCCGGGCCGGTGCGCGGGCCCACCTCGGTGGGGATCAGCGGCCCGAAGCGCTTCTCCAGGCGGGCGCGGGCGTCGTCCGCGGAGACGAAGGCCCCGGGCTGGAGGTGCTCGTTGACCGCGGTGGGCATCATCTCGATGAAGCGCACGTGGAGAGGCTGGCCGAGGGTGAGGGCCGCCAGCCGCTCGACGTCCTCCTGATTGGCCTGGAGGAGCACGGCGTTGAGCTTGACCGGATCGAGCCCGGCCGCGAGCGCCGCCTCGACGCCTCGCCAGACCTCCTCCAGGTCCCCCCGGCGGGTGATCTCGCGGAAGCGCTGGGGGTCGAGGCTGTCGACGCTGACGTTGACGCGGTCGACCCCCGCCGCCTTGAGCGCCGGGGCCATCCGGGCGAGCTCGGTGCCGTTGGTCGAGAGGGCGAGGTTCTCCAGGCCGGGGAGGGCCTTCACCCGGCGGACGATCTCCAGGAGGTCCTTGCGGACGAGGGGCTCACCGCCGGTCAGCCGCACCCGCCGGATGCCGAGCCGCACCAGGGCGCCCACGATGGTCTCGATCTCCTGGGGGGAGAGGAAGTCGCGGTCACCGAAGGGGAAATCGGCGTCCTCCGGCAGACAGTAGGTGCAGCGCAGATTGCAGCGGTCGGTGACGGAGACCCGCAGATAGGTGAGCCGCCGCCCGAAGGCGTCGATCAGGCGCGTGGGCCGGGAATCCTCGGTTTGTACGGGATGGAAGGCCGCGAAGGCCGGGCCTACGGGTGGGGTGTCTCGGAGAATATTCAGGCGGCTCATAGAAGTATCCAACCCCCGAGCCGCTGGCTCTTCGCCCCGCCTTTCCAAACACGGGAGGCGGCCCGGTTTCCCGGACCACCCTGTCGGCCTGCTCTCCCGCCATTTTCTGGGGAGGGTCCGGGCAGGCTCGGTGGGCTGAGGGTATTGTACGCCAAGTGTGGGCCGGCCGCGCGCTTGATTCCCCGGCCCCCTGTTCTTAGAATCCCTCTCGTCCGTACTAGAGAGTTGCTGTCCCTGTGGCGCCCCGCGCATGATCACCGGCTATAACACCGACGTCCGCCACGGCGAGGTGGTGTTCCACGTCCAGACGGAGGACAAGGGGGTCTCGAACCCGTACATCGAGAGCCTCGTCTATGTCGGCGGCCAGGTGCTGGCCAGCAAGCGGGCCAGCTACGCCGAGATGATCGCGGAGGGGAAGGAGGAGAAGGACATCGTCGCCCTCATGGACCACCAGCACCGGACCATGATCGCGGCGATCCGCCACGGCAAGCTCGACGGCAAGCTCGCCGCCCTCAGCGCCAGCCGCATGACCGGCCCGATGCCGGTCGCCACACCACAGACGGGCATGCAGCCGGTGGTCGTGCGGCACCCCTCGGGCCCCATGGCGTCGCCGCCGTCCCCTCCCCCCGCGGCTCCCGCCGCCGACATCGGCGAGACGGTGGCCCGGGCGCTCGGCGGCGGCGAGACGCTGGCGCGCCCCGCCACGGCCACCGCCACCCCGGAGACCCCGATGGAGCCGATGGCCGCCCGCCCCGCCCGGCCGGCGGTCTCCGAGCGGACCCTCGACCAGGTGATCCTGGAGTACCTGACGAGCGAAGCCGATCAGGAGCAGCTCATGCTGCTCCTGGAGGAGGAACGCGACCTGGTGCTCGGGGCGCGCGCCACGCTCGTCCTGCGCACCACCTCCAGCAAGGACGGCCGGGCGATTCCGGGTGCTCAGGTCTCGGTGAAGATGATCTCGACGGTCGTCGAGCCCCGCCTGCTCGCCAACGGCCGCACCGACGAGCGGGGTGTGCTGGCGCTCAGCTTCGACATTCCGCAACTCGGCCGCGGCACCTCGGCGCTGATCATCACCGCCATGAGCTCGATCGGCCGGGCGGAGCTCAAGCACCTGTTGTAGGCGGGCAGGCCCCCGCCCGCCCCGGACGGGCACGGACTCACGCGGACGGACACAAAGGAAACAACTCCGGCTTCGGCCTGTCCGTGTCAGTCCGTGAAAGGTCCGTGTCCGTCCGTGTTCTGTTATAGAGTTCCCCCGTGGAGACCGCCACCGCTTTTCTCGACGTCGTGCTGAACGGCGAGCCGCACCGGGTGCCGGAGGGATCCACGGTGGCGGACCTCGTCGCATCCTTAAGGCGGGACCCGCGCACGGTGGCGGTCGAGCGTAACGGAGAGCTGGTGCCGCGCGCCCGTTTTGGCGAGACCTCGCTGGGCGCGGGGGACCGGCTGGAAGTGGTCCATTTCGTGCAAGGTGGCTGACGACGGGTGCGGGAGCGGGACGGTGAAGGCCCGGAGCCCTCGGGAATGCGCGGAGACATCCGACTGTTGGACAGGAGGACGGGGACGGGAAAGCGGGCCTGCGTCCGAGGCGTTGTCACCGCCCATCTCTTTGCAGTAAGATCCAGACCGAACGGGCCGCTAGCTCAACTGGCAGAGCAGCAGACTCTTAATCTGCGGGTTCTAGGTTCGATTCCTAGGCGGCTCACCACCATCTCTTCTGACCCCCCTCTCCTCCTGATCCGGGAGGGCTCACTCGCGAAAGTGGCGGAACTGGTATACGCGCTAGACTTAGGATCTAGTCCCGAGAGATCGGGTTGGGGGTTCGAGTCCCCCCTTTCGCACCAGACGATGAGGACGACATTCGCATGAGCGTTGTGCTTTCTTTGCAGGACGTCGGGCCCTGCCGCAAACAGTTGAAGGTCGAGGTCCCCGCGCCCGCCGTGGAGGCGGAGACCCAGCGCGTGGTGCGCGATTACGGCCAGAAGGTGCGCCTGCCCGGCTTCCGCCAGGGCAAGGTCCCCTCGGAGCTGGTCCGTCGGCGCTTCGCCAAGGAGATCGACCAGGAGGTCAAGGAGCGGCTGCTCCCCCGCTACTGGAAGCAGGCGCAGGCCGAGAGCTCGATCGAGCCCCTGCTCCCCCCCGAGGTGGAGGAGATCTCCGAGATCCAGCCCGGCGAGCCGCTCACCTTCACCGCCACGGTCGAGACCCGCCCCGAGATCGCCCTGCGCGACCTCGACGGTTTCAACCTTCCGGACCCCGAGATCGATCCCGGGACGCTGGAGATCGAGGAGACCATCGAGAACATCCGCAAGCAGATGTCCGAGTGGGTGCCGGTCGACCGTCCGGCCGCGCGCGGCGACCTGGTGGCGGTCGACATCACGACGCTCGGCTCGCCGGAGCACCCGGAGGAGCGCAGCGACTCGATCCAGGTCGAGGTGGGCGACCCCCAGGTCTGGGAGGAGCTGACCCTCGCCCTCCAGGGGATGTCCGCCGGCCAGGAGACCACCTTCGAGCGTCGGCACGAGCATCCGCCGGCCGAGGAGGGGGGCGTCTCGCAAGTCCACGAGCAGAAGTTCCGCGTCAAGGTCAACGAGGTCAAGGAGCGCGACCTGCCGCCGCTCGACGATGCCTTCGCGGCGAAGGTCAACCCCGAATTCCAGAGCTTCGACGCCCTGCGCGAGGCGGTGGTGGGGCGGCTGCGCCAGCAGAAGGAGGAGCAGCGCCGCGAGGCGCGCCACCAGGCCCTGCTCGACCAGCTTCGCGAGCGCCACCCGCTCGATCTCCCTCAAGGGGTGGTCCGCCGGGAGGTCGAGGGGATGGTGCAGGATTACGCCGAGAACCTGGCCCGTCGCGGGGTGAACGTCGAGAAGGCCCCGATCGACTGGAACGGGGTCGCTCAGGAGATGACGCCGATGGCCGAGAAGCGGGTGCACGCCCGCCTCCTGCTCGACGCCGTGGCCGACGAACGGAAGATCGGAGTCACGGAAGAGGAATTCGAGCGCACCCTGTCGATGTTGGCTCGCGCACAGGGGGTCTCCACCCCGGTGCTGCGCCGCAAGCTGGACGAGGACGGACGTCTGACGTCGCTGCGTTCCCAGCTCCGGCGCGAGAAGACGATTCGTACCCTGCTCGGGGAGCCGGACGAGGAGACCCCCGCCGCCTCCGAGCTGACTTGAGGCTCAAGAAGGAGAGAGACCCAGCATGCTGATTCCGATGGTGGTCGAGCAATCGAACCGGGGCGAGCGCGCCTACGACATCTACTCGCGCCTGCTCAAGGACAACATCATCTTCCTCGGCCGTCCGGTCGACGACGACCAGGCGAGCCTGATCATCGCCCAGATGCTCTTCCTGGAGGCCGAGAACCCCGAGAAGGACATCTCCCTGTACATCAACTCGCCCGGCGGCTCGGTGAGCGCCGGCATGGCGATCTACGACACCATGCAGTACATCAAGCCGGACGTCGCCACCTACTGCGTGGGCCAGGCGGCCTCGATGGCGGCCGTGCTGCTGGCGGCCGGCGCCCGCGGCAAGCGGACGCTGCTGCCCAACAGCCGGGTGCTGATCCACCAGCCGCTGATCTCGGGGCTCCAGGGGCAGCAGTCCGACATCGAGATCCACGCCAAGGACATGCTGGCGATGCGCGACCGGCTGGACGAGATCCTGGCGTACCACACGGGAAAGTCGAAAGAGGAGATCCATCGCGACACGGAACGCGATAGAATCCTCGGAGCGAAAGAAGCGGTCGAGTACGGTCTGGCGGACCGGGTGATGATGCGGCGGCGGCCGGAGGCCGCGCCCGTCGCCGTCCGGTGACGCCTTTTTCGGGCTTTGCGGCACTGTAGATGCAAGGGAGCCCGAGATTGAGCCGGCGGCACGGTGAGGAGGGGAAATACCCCCCGCCGCGGAGCCTGTTCTACTTGGCAAGACGTTGACAGGCGCTGACTAACGCACCTAGCATCACGGAAAGCCTCGTCAGCGTCCGTCACAACGGAGGAGAAATGCCGAAGAAAGACAGCGGCGATGAAGTCCTGAGGTGCTCGTTCTGCAACAAGAGCCAGCGCGAGGTCAAGAAGCTGATCGCCGGCCCGACCGTGTTCATCTGCGATGAGTGCGTCGACATCTGTCTCGACATCATCGCCGAGGACCGGATGCTCGAGCAGCAGCAGGACACGACGCTCCCCAAGCCCAAGGAGATCAAGGCGCTCCTCGACGAGTACGTGATCGGCCAGGAACAGGCCAAGAAGAAGCTGGCGGTCGCGGTCTACAACCACTACAAGCGGATCGACTTCGCGGAGAAGTCGCATGGCGAGGTCGAGCTCCAGA
>JAICSG010000322.1 GCA_025937035.1 Thermoanaerobaculia bacterium
CCTGGCCCAGGGCTTCCCCGACCGCGAGGTGAACGCGCTTTTCGCCCTGGGCAGAGCTCACCAGGAGCTCGGGGACTGGCGCGCGGCGCGGGAGGAGCTCGAAAGAGCGCTCTCGCTGGCGCGGTCGCGTGGAGACCGGGCGCGAGAAGCCGAGATCGGCTTAATCCTGGCCTGGGCGGAACGGGACGGCGGCGACCTGGCGGCAGCCCGCGAGCAGGTCCATTCGGCGGTGGAGCTCCTCGAATCGCTGCGCACCCGGGTTCTGGACCCGCGGCTGCGCACCTCGTTCCTGGCCACGAAGCAGGATTTCTACGAGTTTTATATCGATTCCCTGATGTCCTCGCAGAGGCCGTCCGAGGCGCTTCAGATCAGCGAGCGGGCGCGCGCCCGCAGCCTCCTGGATATTCTCACCGAATCCGGAGCCGATCTTCGCAAGGGCGCCGATCCCGCCCTGGTCGATCGCGAGCGCCGGCTGCGCGACCGGATCAACGTCCTGGACCGCAATCGGTTCAATCTCCAGGCCGAAGCGAAGCCCGACCCCCGGAAGCTCGCGGAGGCGGAGCGGCAACTGGAGCAGGCTCTCGACGAGTACAACCAGGTCCAGGCGGACCTGCGGGCCAGCAGCCCGAGCTACGCCGCTCTCACCCAGCCGCAGCCCTTGAGCGTCGCCGAGATCCAGGCCCAGGTCCTGGACGGGAAGGCGCTCCTGCTCGAATACGCGCTCGGCGCGAAACGGAGCTTCCTCTGGGTGGTGACCCCGGATTCCATCCGGAGCTTCGAGCTCCCCCGCCGGGAGCAGATCGAAAAGACGGCCCGCCGCTACTACGAGCTCCTGACCGCCCGCAACGAACGGAGACCGGCGGAGAGCCTGCAAGCCTGGAAGCAGCGGATCGACCGCTCGGATCAAGACGCCGGGCGGGTTGGACGCGATCTATACCGCCTGCTCTTAGGCCCGGCCGAGCGGCTCCTCGGCGATCATCCCCTGCTGATCGTCGCGGACGGCGCCCTGCAATACATCCCCTTCGCCGCCCTGCCGGTCCCCTCGTCGGGCGCTCCGCTGGTGACGCGGCACGAGGTGGTGAGCCTCCCCTCGGCCTCCGCGCTGGCGGCGTTGCGGCGCGAGGTCCTCGGCCGATCCCGCGCGCCCAAAACCCTCGCCGTGTTCGCGGACCCGGTCTTTCAGGCGACCGATCCACGGCTGACGCACCGGTCGGACAAGCTGGACAGGATGAGCCTGGCCTCCACGGCCACCCGGGGGTGGGCTCCCACGGAAGAGAGACAGGCCGGGGGCGAGCGCCCCTCGTTCCGCCGTCTGCTCTCGTCCCGCAAAGAGGCGGAGACGCTCTCTTCTCTCGTCCCCCGGGATCAGCTCTCTCTGGCCATCGGCTTCGACGCCTCCCGGGCTCGGGCCACCGCTCCTGAGCTCGCTCAATACCGCAACGTCCACTTCGCCACCCACGGCGTTCTCGACAGCCGGCGGCCCGAGCTCTCCAAGCTGGTGCTCTCGCTCTACGACGAGAAGGGGAAATCCGAGGACGGGTTCCTGCGGCTCAACGACATCTACAGCCTCCACCTCAACGCCGATCTGGTCGTGCTCTCGGCCTGCCAGACCGCCCTCGGCAAGGAGATCCGGGGGGAGGGGCTCATCGGGCTGACGCGCGGCTTCATGGACGCCGGCGCCGCCCGCGTGGTCGCCAGCCTGTGGAGCGTCGAGGACCGGGCGACCGCCGAGCTGATGGGGAGCTTCTATCGCGCCATGCTCCGGGAGAAGCTCTCCCCCGCAGCGGCCCTTCGCCAGGCCCAGATCAAGATGGCGTCGACCCCGGGCCACCAATCCCCTTATTTCTGGGCCGGTTTCGCTCTCCAGGGGGAGTGGAAGTGAGCCAGCGCGAGGGCGCCTCCCGGACCGAGAGGCTCCAGGGCCTGACGCCCGAGGGGTTCGAGGCCCTGCTCGCCCAGCTCGATCCCGATCGCGAAAAGGCCGGCATGCTCTACGAGACCATCCGCCGCAAGCTGGTCCGCCTCTTCGAATGGCGCGGGTGCGCCTCGCCGGAGGATCTGGCGGACGAGACGATCAACCGCGTCGCCCGCCGCCTGGGCGAAGGGGTCGAGCTGCGGTCGAACGATCCCTACGGCTACTTCTGCGGCGTCGCCCATCTCGTCTACAAGGAGCTCCTGCGCCGGGCCTCGCGCGAGCAGCGGGCTCTGGCGAGCGGCGACTGGCCTCCCGCTTGCGAGGAGGAAGAGCCCTCCGACGTCCGGCTCGACTGCCTCCGCCGGTGCCTGGCCAAGCTCCCGCCGGACCAGCGCGACCTGATCCTCCGCTATTACCACGGCAAGAGCGACCAGGGAGAGGGCAACATCCGCAACCGCCAGGAGCTGGCCCGGGAGGCGGGGATCGAGATGAACGCCCTCCGCATCCGCGTTCACCGGGTCCGCCGCAAGCTGGAATCCTGCGTTCAGGCGTGCCTGAGCCACTGACCTCACTTCCTGACGGAAACGTTTTCCCGGGTTTGGACACTCGTGTTTGAGATCGATGAGGAGGGCTGAAATCCCATGAAATCCAATCCCACGGACGACGAGCTGCTGAGGAGCTATCTCCTCGGGGAGCTCAACCCCGACGCGGCGGACGACCTGGAAAGGCGCCTGCTCACGGAGGACGGCCTCTTCGAGCTGTCCGAGGCGATCGAGGCCGATCTGCTCGCCGAGTATGCTCAAGGGCTTCTCGCCCCCGCGGAGAGGGAGCGCGTCCAGCGTCGGCTCGCCTCTTCTCCCCAGGGGCGGGAGCGCCTGCTCCTGGCCCATTCCCTGAGCCGTCTGGCAGCCGGAGAGCCGAAGGCGGAGGTCCTCCCCTTCGTCCCACACGCCGCCACGCCATCCCGCCGGCCGATGCTGCGCTGGGCCGCCCTGGCGGCGGGGCTCCTCGCCGCGGCCGGCCTGGCCTGGCTCACCCTGGAGCAGCCGCGCGCCTATCGGGTGGCCGGGGAGCAGGAACGCCCAGCGCCGGTGATCGCGGCGGTGCCCCGCGCCCACGAGGTGCCCAAGCCCCCGGCGCCCTCCACTACTCCGCCCCCGGCCCCGACTCCAGCTCCGGAGCCCGTGAAGGTCGTGTTCCAGCTCGCCCTGACGTCGCTGCGCGGCGCCGAATCCGCGGAGAAGCTCCGGGTCCCGGCCGGCGCGGGAACCGTCGAGCTCCAGATCTCCGTCGAAGGGATGGAGGACCTCGCGTCCTTCCACCTGACCGTGCGGAACCGCAAGGCGGAAACCGTCTGGGAGGGCACCGGGCTCAAGCCGAAGAATCTCCAGGGCGTCCGTGCCCTCGTCGTCGATCTGCCCGCCGAGCGGCTGTCGGCCGGCGTCTATGAGATCCAGGCCCAGGGCCTGAGCCCCGGAAGCGAGCCCGAGGACCTGTCTCCTTTGCAGGTTGAAGTCGTGAGAGAAGGGAGAGGTTGATCACGACCAACGGCCCCCGTCGACTCTGGTCGCGGGATTTACTTGGGAGGAATCTCTGCTATGGACATCACGAATACCACGGATGTGGACACCCAATACAAGGTCACCGGCGGAGGGGGTCCCCCGATGGGCGACGGCCACCACCACAACAACGACTTCCCGATGGAAGCGGCCGCGAGCTGGCCCACGCTCCACGCCGGCTCCCAGGTTTCCTACAATCCCAAATCCTCGGGTCCCTGGACGATCTACTTCGTCGTTCAAGGCCAGGGGATCACCGTGACCACGGAATCCTCCGACAACCGCCTGACGCTGATGCGGTCCGGCTCCGGCTTCCACGTGCAGGTCGGCTGACCCGGGACCTTCCGCAACCCCAAGGGCGGGCTCTCCGGAGCCCGCCCTTTCCATTTCTAAACGCTGAGTGAAATATTTCCGGTCCGGCCGTCACTAGAGGTTGAATGGCCGAGACCCGACGTGTGTCCTCCGCTCGTCCCTCTCCCGCCCGGCACCGGCCTGGGGCCCGCCCCGTCCTTCCCCATCCGCCCCGGCACAACCCGTCGCTGCGGGTGCCGTCCGAGGGCCCGCTCGAGCCGCGGCCCCCGGTGCGGGCGGAAGAGCCCACGCCGCCCGAGCCGGTGCCCCGGCCCAGCCGCCCCGCGCCCGTGCCGCCCCGCACCGGGGCCGAGCAGTTGGTGCTGGCCGTGCTCGTGCTGGGGCTCATCCTCAACGCGATCGCGCTGCTCCGCCACGCCGCGCTCTCCCGCGCCGACCTGCTGCTCGGCACGACCGTGCTCCTCGCGGGAGTGGCTCTGCTGGTGCTGATGGAGGTCTACCGGCGCACCGGGTGAGGGTTTTTACCCCCCGGCCCCACCGCCCGCGTGGATGCCCCCCTCCGTCTGCCCCCAGGGGTCGAGCGCCTCCTTGAGCTCGTCCGGCGGCAGGACGTTCTTCTCGACGCACAGCTCGCGCACCGTCTTGCCCGTCTTCACCGACTCCTTGGCGATCTCGGCCGCGGCGTCGTAGCCGATCTTCGGCACCAGCGAGGTCACCATGGCGAGCGACCGCTCGACCAGCTCCTCGCAGCGCTCCCGGTTGGCCTGGATCCCCTCCACGCACTTCTCCGCCAGCAGGGCCGAGGCATTCGCCAGGATCTCGATCGACTGCAGCAGGTTGTAGGCGATCACCGGCATCATCACGTTGAGCTCGAAGTTGCCCCCCATGCCGCAGACGGTGATCGTGGCGTCGTTCCCGATCACCTGGGCGGCCACCATCAGCACCGCCTCGGGGATCACCGGATTGACCTTGCCGGGCATGATCGAGCTCCCCGGCTGCAGGCTGGGGATCGAGATCTCGCCGATGCCGCAGCGGGGGCCCGAAGCCAGCCAGCGGATGTCGTTGGCGATCTTGGTGAGCGAGGCGGCGATCGTCTTCAGAGCCCCCGAGGTCTCGACCGCGGCGTCCTTGCCGCCCATAGCCTCGAAGCGGTTGGGCGCCGGCACGAACGGACAGCCGGTCCGCTCCGCGAGCCGCGAGATCACCTTGTCCGCGAAGCCCGGAGGGGCGTTGAGCCCCGTGCCCACGGCCGTGCCGCCCAGGGCCAGCTCGGCGAGGCGGGGCTTCACCGACTCCAGGCGCGCCAGGGCATTCTTCGCCTGCTGCGCGTAGCCCGAGATCTCCTGGCCGAGCCGCACCGGCACCGCGTCCTGGAGATGGGTGCGGCCGATCTTGACCACGCCGTCGAGCTCCTCCGCCTTGCGGTGAAGGGCCTCGTGGAGCCGCTTCAGGGCCGGCTCCAGCTCCTGGACGATGGCGAGGTAGGCCGAGACGTGGATCGCCGTGGGGATCACGTCGTTGCTCGACTGGCCGTTGTTCACGTGGTCGTTCGGGTGCACCTTCTTCGCGCCGCGGGCGGCGCCGAGGATCTCGGCCGCCCGGTTGGCGAGCACCTCGTTGACGTTCATGTTGGTCGAGGTGGCCGAGC
>JAICSG010000732.1 GCA_025937035.1 Thermoanaerobaculia bacterium
GCCGTGCTGACGCAGGGCCTGATGATGACCAAGACCGTCCGCACGACCGACAAGGTGACGTCGGTGGACCGGGAGGAATTCTTCCACCTCTACGCGCCCGGGCATCCGCCGCTGGTGTTCCGCTCGGGCGCGCTCGACTATCGCTCCTTCGGACACGCCTTGCAGCCGTCGGTGCAGGCCAACTTCACCCTTTTGGTGGAGGAGATGCGGCGGGCGCTTCCCCAGGTCTCCTACAACGAGCGGCTGGCGAACCGGCAGTCCCGCGCCCGCATCCTCGGCCCCGGCCTGACGGACAAGAACCTGGATGTCGCCGTCTCGCTGCTGGCGCGCGTGCTGCGGGCTAGAAGCTGAACGCCATCCCCACCCCCGGCTCGCCGTGGGGACCCACCACGGGCATCAGGGCGTACTTGTGGCGCTCCTCCTCGTTGCGGTGGACGACCGACCTGCCGGTCGCAGTGCCGATGATCGCTCCCGCCGTCACGTCCGAGAGGAAGTGCGCCCGGTGGTGGATGCGGGCGAAGCCGACCAGGGTCGCCGAGCCGTAGGAGACCGCCTGGACCCAGCGCTGATCGTAGTGGGTCGCGATCACCGAGGCCACGGCGAAGGCCTCGGTCGAGTGCCCGGACGGGAACGACGAATTGCCGCTGAACGGCTTGAGGTCGAACGTCTTGTCCGTATCCCGCGGGCGCCGGCGGCCAACCACGAGCTTCAGCGCCGGGGTGACGATGCCGCCCGCGATCAGGGTGGCGATCAGGCCGTCCGCCCCCACCGAGCGGGCCCGCGCGTCGTCGCTGACCAGGCCGACGAGGTAGAAGGCTCCCATGGTTCCGAAGGCGCCGGTCGTGCCGAACTGCTCGAAGTCCCTGGCGACCTGATCGGAGAAATGGCTGTGATCGTGCAGCTCCCGGTCGCGCACCGTGCGGTCCAGGAGGGCCGCCGCGCCGATGCCCGCCACGGCGAACGAGAAGTGCTCCCACTGCCGGCCCGTCCAGTGGCGCGGCGCGCCGAGCACGTCCCGCAGGTCGGTGCGGACCAGATAGAAAAAGCCCGGCGCCGACGCTTCCGGAGCGCCAGGCGGCGCGGAGGCCGGCGGCTTATCCTGGGCCCAGGCCGCGGAGCCGGCGAGCATCATCGAGAGAAGAAGATAGGTGGACAGCTTGGAATGAAAGGGGGGTTTCATGGGCGCTTCCTCCCGACCGACACGGTCTGAGCTGCGAGCCGTGCAGGGGCGAGACGTCCGCCCCTCCGCCACGAGCCTCGGAGTACTGCATTCCATATGCCGTCCCTTGACGAGGCCCTCGGGACGAGACAGAGTCCACCCGTGCGCGCCCTGCTCCTCGGTGCCCTCCTCAGCCTTCAGACCGCGCTGCCCGGCCACGCCGAGGCTCCTCCGCCTTTCCCTCCTCCTCTGACGCTGGACCAGGTGATGACGGCCGCCCTGTCGGCCAATCCGGCGCTGGCCGCGGCCCGGCTCGGCCGGGCGGAGGCCCAGGTGCGCGGGGAGGTGGCGCGCCAGCGGCCGAATCCCGAGCTGTCGATCGAGGAGGCCAGGGACTATCCGCGCGACTCGGCCGGGCTCTCGGTGCCGATCGAGCGCGGGGGGAAGCGGCGGCGGCGGATCGCGCTGGCCGAGGCGCAGGCCCGGAGCAACGAGGCGGAGATCGCGCGCCTGGAGGCCCAGACCCGGAACGAGGTCCGCCGGGCCTATTTCGCGCTCGCCGCGGCGCAGCGCCGGGCGGCGGAGGCGGCCGAGCTCCAGAGCCTGGCCGAGAGGGCCCGCGACGCCGCCCGCGCCCGCTTCGAGGCCGGCGACGTCCCCCGCCTCGACGTGCTCCAGGCCGAGCTCTCCGCGGCCCAAGGCGCGGGAGAGGCCGACAAGGCCCGGGGGCTCCTGGCGGGCGCGCGGGCCGATCTCAACGCCCTGCTCCGCCGGCCCCCGGACGATCCCCTGGTGGTGAGCGATCTCCTGGACGCCGGAAAGGTGCCGCCTGCGCAGGCCGCCGTCGATCTGGCCCTGCGGTCGAGCACCGAGCTCTCCGTGCTGGATCTGGGGCTCGCCCAGCAGAAAGCGCAGGTGGAGCTCGCCCGCGCCGAGGCGGTGCCGGATCTGACCGCCGCCGCCGGAGTCACCCACTATTCGCCGCCGGATTTCACCTGGGGCTGGCGCGCCTCCCTCGCCGTGCCGCTGCGGATCTTCACCCGCGGGGCTCAGGTGCGTCTGGAGGAGGCGACGCTGGCGCGCCTCCAGGCCGAGCGCGACGCCGCCGCGGCGCGCGTGCGCGGCGAGGTCTGGTCCGCCGCCGCCAACGCCGAGGTGCAGCGGCAGGCCTATCTGCGCTACCGCGACGAGATCCTCCCCCGCGCCGCCGAGGTGGAGCGCCTGGCCGAGGACTCCTACCGCTCGGGCCAGACCGGCCTCGTGGCCCTGCTCCAGAGCCTGCAATCCGTGCACGACCTGCGCCTCCAGGCGGTGCAGGCCGGGATCGACTACCAGAACGCGCTCGCCGACCTGGAGCGGGCGATCGGAGCGCCGCTGCCGTGAAGACCCTCCGTCTGTTGGGCCTGGCCCTCCTCCTCGCCGCCTGCCACAAAGCCGCCCCCGAGGCGGTGGAGACCGCCGAGGCCGTCCCGGTCACGGTCGCCACGGCCCACGCCGGCCCCATCCGCGCCGTGGTCGCCGCCACCGGACAGGTGAAGCCGGCGGCGGGAGCGGATTTTCAGGTATCGCCGCCGCAGGAGGCCCGCGTCGCGGAGATGCCGAAGGTGGTGGGGGACCATGTACGGCGCGGCGATCTGCTGATCCGCTTCGAGATCCCCAGTCTGGAGGCGGACGCCGCCGCCCGGCGTTCCGATCTCGCGCGGGGGCAGGCCCAGCTCGAGACGGCGCGGCAGAATCTCACCCGCCTCTCCGGGCTCTACGACCGCGGCATCGCCGCCCGCAAGGAGGTGGAGGACGCCCGCCGCGACGTGGCCCAGGCGGAGGCCACCGTAGCCGAGGCCCGCAGC
>JAICSG010000080.1 GCA_025937035.1 Thermoanaerobaculia bacterium
GCGGTGAAGGCGGCCCAGCCGCGGATGGTGCCGGGCGCCGCGCAGGCCAAGCTCGCGCCCCAGGGGAGCCCGGGCGTCATCCAGCCCCTGCCCTTGAGCAAGAAGGATCCGACCGGCCAGCCCGACGGCACCTACTGGGACCGGAAGGAGATGGTCACGGTGAACGGGTCCAATGTGCCGCAGCACATCACCGCGATTATGAAGAATCCGCCGGACGGCGGGCGGCCCAGCGTGTCCCCGCCGGGATGGGACTGGTTGCGACAGCGGGTGCCGAAAATCAAGGGAAACTGGGTGCGCTTCCACATCATCAACCAATATCTCGGCGGTCCCGGCGATCAGACCTGGAATCTGGTTCCCACCTCGGTGGCGGTCAACAACACGTTCAACCGCGAGATCGAGGAGCCCGCCAAGGAGAGCGCCCTGACGGACGACCACTGGACCTATGTCGACGTCGAGCTGAAGTACAACCCCGCTTGGCCGGCGCCCATTCCGGCCTCCATCCACGGCGAATGGGGGGACTGGGACGCCGACGCGAAGCAGTGGGTACGCCGGCATGCGCTCCCGGGCCCACTGCAAAATCCGAGCATCATGAACGTCCGTGGCGTCGTGTATCACCGGGGGATCAACATCCCCATGGCGGACGTGACAGCTCGAGGCGTCCCCAAGGGGGTGCGGAAGCGTTTCAGGAAATGGCTGTCGGAATATAGCCAGACGGAAGATGAGATCGGAAACTTCGAAACAGAGGCGGAGCTCAAGTTCGGCCAAGATGTCCACGACGGCTGGCTGAAGTCGATCTACCTTGACGAGGACGAAGACCGGCCGGGGACCTACGTTCCGGTCGCCAGGGCGATGAAGCAAAAGCGGCGCCCCCGGGCCCCCCGGCCCCCCGGGAGAAGAAAGGCTCGTGGCAAGCGGAGAGATTAATGAGCGATGAATTCCTGACCCGTTTCCGGCGCATGGTCGACGAGCTCGAGACGCACCCCCATCTGGAGGTGATCGATTTTCATTTTTACCGGCCCGCGAAGCCGGAGCAGATCGCGGAGGCGTCAGGCTCGATGGGAGGGCGCCTGCCCGACGGCCTGGAGGCTTTCTATCGCGAGATGAACGGCTTCACGCTGGAGTGGGAGATCACCCTGGAGGAGCTCCGGCAGGGGGACGACAGCGACAAGGGGTTGATCGACATCCTGCCGCTCGAGGAGGTCTTGAAGGACTGGCAGGGGTCGATCTGGCAGCCGGACGACGAGCGTTTCAAGGCCGTCAGGCCGTTCGACTTCTTCGTGCCGGAGGCCTGCTCGGCGCTGCTGTACCGGGAGGGGAGCGGTTTCGCCCCCACGGTCCACTATCACTATCTCGGCGAGCTCCTGCTCGACACGGGATACGGTTTCCGCGCCTACATCGACCGGCTGCTGGCCTCGCGGGGGGCCTGGTACTGGATCGAGACGCTGTGCCGCGAGACCCACGGCAGCCCGCCGGCCCAGGCGTTCTTCCGCCGGATGCCGCGGCTGTTCCCGGGCTTCGATCCCTCCCTGTTTCAGCCGGGGGCCTGAATCCGTTCGTGCGTGCTGAAAACAGGGCGGCCACATAGGGCCGCCCCTAATCCTGGGCCGGTCCGGCTCAGCCCGGCAATGCCTCGCGAGGTGGGAGCGGGCCGCCCGGAAAGGTGGGGATCGACTCACTTTCCCGCTGTTGAAGCACACTCCCTTTTAAAGGTGTGTAACGGTAGGGGAGCGCAGAGCTTGAGATTACGCCTTCCTTCCGCGGGCGCTCGGGCCCGCCGGACAGAGAGGAGGATGCCATGTACTTCAACAGTCTTGGGGAGAAGGTATCGCGGGCACGCTTCAAGGAGATGTACAACGCGTTCAGGAACCGCCAGGAGCTGATCAAGGCGGGCCTGATGAACCGGCGCAGCCTGATCAAATTGGGCCTGCTCTCGGGCACCGGGTACCTGATGCACAAAAACGGCCTGAGCGCCTGGGGGTGGGGCGGCGGCGGCAGCTCGGGCCAGTGCGCGAGCCCCACGACGACGCCGTTCTCCATGAATCTGCCCATCCTGCCGGTGAAGCAGCCGGTCTCGGTGTCCTCGCTGAGCCCCGCGCCGCAGATCAATCCGAACACCGCCATCAATCCGTCGACCGGGCTCGCCTACGAGGGTCGCACCCGGGCCCATCAGGCGCCGGCCCTCGGCTTCCCGTTCCCGGCGCCGGTGGTCTATCAGATCACCCAGAAGCCGGCGCAGGTGGTCATGTCCAATCAGTTGCCGCCGCAGCCGGTCTGGAGCTTCGACGGCCTCTCTCCCGGGCCGACCTACGTGGCGCAGTACGGCACGCCGATCCTGGTCCGCAACGTCAACGCGCTGGCGGGCGACAACTCGGGGTTCGGCCTCCCCTCGGTCACGACGCACCTGCACAACGCGCACACGCCGTCCGAGAGCGACGGTTTTCCCGAGGATTATTTCGCGGCGGGCCAGTATTACGATCAGTATTATCCGAACGCCTATGCCGGGTTCAACTCCACGCACAAGCCCAACGGCGACATCGACGAGGCGTTGAGCACGCTCTGGTATCACGATCACCGCGCGGGCTTCACCTCGCAGAACGTTTATAAGGGTCTCGCCGGCTTCTTCCTGCTGTTCAATCAGTTCGACACCGGCAACGAGACCACCGGCTTCCGGCTGCCGACCTTCCCGGACTACGACATCCCGATGATGTTCGGCGACCGCTGCTTCGATCCGACGACCGGCATCATGGCTTTCGATACGTTCAATCTGGACGGCATCCTGGGCGACAAGTTCCTGGTCAACGGGGTCATCCAGCCGGTCTTGCACGTCCATCCGCGGCGCTACCGCTTCCGCTGGCTGAACAGCGGACCGTCGCGATTCCTGCAGGTCCATCTCACGGATCTGAGCAATCTGAGCACCAACAACCTGTTCTGGCAGATCTCGGAGGACGGCAACCTGCTGCCCAAGCCGGTGCAGGTGCCGGCCGTCGCCATGGGGGTGGCCGAGCGGGCGGACGTGATCGTCGACTTCTCGAAATTCGCCGGCAAGACGCTCTATCTGGAGAACCGGCTGGAGCAGACCAACGGGCGCGGCCCCACCGGCAAGGTGCTCAGCGCCGGCCAGGGCAACCTGATGCTGAAGATCGTCGTCGACCTTCCTACGGTGGCGGACGGCAGCGTGGATCCGGCGACCCTGCCGGCGTTCTACGCCCTGCCGAGCACCAATGCCACGCCGCGGGTGCAGCGCAGCTTCAAATTCGATCTCACGCGCAACGGCGAGTGGACGATCAACGGCGCGTTTTTCGATTCCTCGCCCCGCTTCACGGTGCAGCAGAACAGCGTGGAGACCTGGTCGCTCAGCAACGGCTGGGGGAGCCCGGAGTGGTCGCATCCCATTCACGTACATTTCGAGGAATTCCAGATCCTCCAGGGGGCGCCGGGGCTCTATCCCGACAGCCGGTATTCGAGCAGCAACAACTGGGGCGGCGGCTGGAGCTATGGGGGGGGCTCGAACTGGGGCGGCGGCTCGACGGGGACCAACCTGTCGCGCAAGGACGTCGTGCGGCTCACCTCGCGGGGGGACGTCACGCTGTTCTTCCGCTTCCGCGACTGGCTGGGCCGGTACGCGATGCACTGTCACAACGTCATCCACGAGGACCACGCGATGATGCTCCGGTTCGACATCGCGACGACGGGCGACACCAACAGCAGGCCTTGAGAGGAGACCGGTCATGAACAGCGTAACGAGACGAGGATTGCTCGCGGCCTCCGCCCTGCTCCCGTTCCTCCGCGGGTCCCAAGCGCGGGCCGGCGCCACTCCGGAGCCGGCCGCCGGCCGGTTCGCGCCGCCGCTCCCCGGACGGGAGATCCTGCGGCGGCGCTCCTTTCCGGACGTGGTGCTGACCACGCACGAGGGGAAGCCGGTCCGTTTTTATGAGAACCTCCTCAAGGACAAGATCGTCGTCCTCAATCTGATGTACGCGAATTGCAACGGCATCTGCCCGACGATCACGTCGAATCTGGCGCGGGTGCGGAAGCTCCTGGCCGAGCGGACCACCCAGCCGGTGTTCTTCTATTCGCTCACCGTCAAGCCCGAGGAGGACACGCCCGAGAAGCTGAAGGCCTACGCGGAGATGCACCACGCGGGGCCTGGCTGGCTCTTCCTGACCGGCAAGCCGGCCGACGTCGAGCTGCTGCGGGACAAGCTCGGTTTCGTGGATCTCAACGCGCAGTTGGACAAGGAGGACAAGTCGAGCCACAGCGGCATGATTCGCTACGGCAACGAGCCGCGGGCCCTGTGGGGAGCCTGCCAGGGGCAGTCCCGGGCGGAGGTCATCGTGCGGGACATCTCGTTCGTGATTCCGCGGGAGGCGCTGAAGCCGCAGGCCTGAGCGGGTGAGGGTCCCGGGCCATGGCTCCTGGAGTATGCTCGCTTACCGAGGAGGTGAGCCATGGCTCGGGACGAGATCGATCGCAGAAAGGTTCTGGCAGCGGGATTGGGTTTGCTGGCGGCGGTGCCGCCGCTGGCCGCGCTGGAGGGGAAGCCCGCCGGCAAGGGCAAGGCTCTCGATCCGGACGAGGGGGTCACGGCGCCGGAAGACCTGATGAAGGAGCACGGGGTGCTCAACCGGTGCCTGCTGATCTATGAGGAGGGGATGCGGCGCCTCCAGGCGAAGCAGGAGGTGGCGCCGGAGGTTTTCCTCCATACCGCCGAGCTGGTGCGGACTTTCGTCGAGCAATACCACGAGAAAAATGAAGAGAATTACATCTTCCCCGAATTCGTGAAGGCCCGGAAGCTGGTCGATCTAGTGGAGACGCTGAAGACCCAGCACGTGGCCGGCCGCAAGGTGACGGCGGAGATCCTGCGGCTGTCCCAGCCGGCGCAGTTCCGCGTCGCGGCCAACCGCGGCCAGCTCGTGGCGGCCTGCCAGTCGTTCATCCGCATGTACCGGCCGCACGAGGCGCGCGAGGACACGGTCCTCTTCCCGGCCTTGCGCACCATCCTCGATGCCAAACAGGTGGCCGCTCTCGGCGACCGCATGGAGGAGGACGAGCACAAGGTGCTGGGGGAGGAGGGGTTCGAGCACAGCGTGGCGAAGGTGGAGGCGATCGAGAAGCAGTTGGGGATTTATGAGCTGGGGCAGTTCACGCCGCGGTAGGCAGGTCCCCGCCCGGGCATGAATGCCCGGGCTACGATTCAACCGAAAAGCCGGGTGAACCCGGCTCTTAGAGGAGCGGCTCTGACTTCGGAGCCGGCTTCAGCCGGCTTTTCGTTTCCCACGTAGCCCGGGCATTCATGCCCGGGCGGGGCGGGCCGGGCAATCTGAAAAGCAGAGCTAAGGCCACTCGTTCCGCTGCACCACCGGAAGCTGCAAGGCCCTCTCCCGATCCAGATCGAGCGAGCCCACGTGCAGGGCGAGGGGGGACTGCACCCACTTGTAGATCGAGCGGGTGAAGAGCTTCGCGAAGCGGTCGGCCCAGCCGGCGAGGCGGTCCGCCTCGACCTCGGGGAAGACCGCGCGCAGGGCGGCCGCCACCTCGGGAGGTGAGAGCTTCTCCCCCGCGTAGAGATAGAGACAGGCGTCCAGCACCGGGAAGGGCATCAGCTCCCCCTCGGCCGTCTGCTCGGCGGCCAGCTCCGGGCCGGGCTCCGTCTCCAGGGTCTGGCGGATGCCGGCGAAGCCGAAGCGGGCCAGGAACCTTTCGAGCAGGGCCCCCACCACCGTCTTGGGCACGTTGGCGATCACCGACAGCGCCCCTTCGAGGTCGCCGCCGATGGTCGTATACCCCACCGCCTTCTCGCTCATGTCGCCGGTCTGGAGGAACAGGGCTCCCGAGCTGTTCGCCCAGTTCCACATGCGGCCGGCGCGCAGCCGCGCCTGGATGTTCTGCAGGGTGAGCTCCGTGGGCTCGCCGCCGCCCAGCATCTCGCGCGTGGCCCCGGTCTCGCGGTCGAACGCCTCCTCGATCGGCACCACCCGCAGGGCCACCCCCAGCTCCTGGCAGAGGGTGGCGGCGGCGCCGCGCGTCCCCTCCCCCGAGTAGCGGGTCGGCATGTAGAAGGCCTGGATCAGCTCCCCCGCCCTCTCCTCGCCCTGGAGCAGGCAGGCGGCCCGCCAGGCGATCAGCAGGGTGAGCATGGAGTCGCGCCCGCCGGAGAGGGCGATCCCCAGTGTCCGGAAGGCCCCCGACTTCTGGAAGTAGTCGCGCACCCCCAGCGCCAGCGCCTCGATGAGATCGTCCAGCACCTCCTCGCGGGCGGTGCGCTCGGGGGCCCCCGCCGCCGGCAGGAAGAGGCTCTCCCAGGACGGCACCGGATAGGGCAACGAGTCGGGGATCTGCGTGGGATGATCGCTCCGCAGCACCGGCACGGCGATCTCCTGGCGCTGGAACTCCTCGCAGTCGATCCGCCAGGTCGAGGCCTCCCGGCGGGCCCGCACGGTGCGGTCGAGATCGGCCACGCAGGCCGCCCACCCCTCGCGGAAGCGGGGGGCCTCCAGCATCGGCCGGCCGTTCTGGAAGACGAAGCCGCCGCCGTCGAACACCAGGCCGTCCTGGGCGCCGATCCAGTTGGCGTAGGCGAGCGTCGCCTGATTGTCCGCCGAGCGGGTGGCGAGCATCTCCCGGCGGGTCGAGACCACCCCGACCCGGAACGGCGAGGCGGAGACGTTGACCACCAGCTCCGCCCCCGAGTAGCAGCGCCGCCGCATGGGGCCGTCCGGGGACCAGACGTCCTCGCAGACCTCGACCGCCAGCAGGCCGAAATCGAAGGCGAAGAGGTAGTCGCCCAGCGGCACGCCGCCGGCTTCGAGGGCCAGCCCCGGCGCGCCGCGCGAGAAGGTGCGCGCCTCGTAGAAGACGTTGTAGGTGGGGAGCTTCTCCTTCGGGATGAAGCCGAGGATCTCGCCGCCGTGGACCACCGCGGCGCAGTTGAAGATCTGGCCGCCCACCCCGACCGCCACCCCCACCACGAACACGGTGGGAAGATCGACCGTCTCCTCGGCGAAGCGCTCGATCTCGCTCCGCTGGGCGGCGAGGAACGCCCGCCACTGGATGAGGTCCTCGGTGGGATATCCGCCCACCACCTGCTCGGTGAAGCACCCGACCGTCACCCCGTCCGCCGCCATCTCGCGGGCCTGGGCCAGGACCCGGTCGACGTTCGAGCGCACCGCTCCGACCGTGGGGTTGACGTTGCCGAGCGCGATCTTGATCAGCCGCATGCCGTTGACCACCTCCCGGCGGAATCCTGACGGATCGCGCGGGAGGTGGCAAATAGAGCGGCTCAGGCCGCCGCGGGGAGCTTCGTCCGCACGGCCTGGGTCGCGTCGCCGTCCGGCTGGATGGCGTCGCAGTCGAGCGTCCTGTATTCCTCGATCTGGTAGCTGGCCGGCAGGTTCGGCGGCCGGTAGTCCGCCACCTTGTCCAGCCGGTCGAGCACGCTGCGATGGATGAAGTAACCGTCCTTCATCCTGCGCCGCCGGCCCCGGTGGAGCGAGAACGTGCCTCGCTGGAGGGTCCGGTTCATCGGCAGGTATTCGAGGACCCACCAGCCGCCGTGCAGGGACGGGTGGAGCGGGGCGGCGCAATCGGGAGCCGCGAACGGCCCGCCATCCTCCTCGGTGTCGCACCCCTGGACCACCCTGCGGCACTTGCCCGCGTCCAGCAGGAGCCCCTGCCCGGCGGCCTCCGCCAGCATCCATTCGAGGGTGATCTTGGAAAGGCCGCAGTCCTTCTCCGGATACGAGCCGCCGACGTCCGAGTGGACGCCCGCGAACCAGACCTGCTTGACGTCCTGGGGCGGCTTGTACGTCTCTCCCCAGAGGTTCTGCGGGTAGTAGGCCCGCCGCTCGTCGATCGAGATCGCGTGACGGACGACCTTCGGATCCGGGTTGTTCGTGGCGAACGGGAAGGTCCTCCTGTGGAAGGCCCAGCCGACGGAGGTCACCGTGTCCCAGACGCCGAGAAAATGCGGCTTGCACTCCCGCGAGTAGGTCGCCTTGAACCGGGCGGCCATCTTCCCCATGTCCGGCCCCGAATTCAGATATTCCTGATAGGCGTAGGGGATCATGTTCTCGTTGTTGGGCGCCAGCAGGCCGCAGGCGTGGAGCATGCCGGCCAGCGCGCGCACGGTGAGCGCGCCGCGGCTGAAGCCGAACAGGAACAGGTTGTCCCCCTCCTGATAATTCTCCATCAGGTAGGAGTAGGCCTCGCCGATGTTGTCCGCCACGCCGTAGCCGAACGCCAGGCCGAACAGTCTGGAGACCTTCTTCGAGAGCGGCGTGAGCAGACGCCGGTCGCCCAGGGTGCCGACCCCGGGGTCGTAGTACGTGAGCTGCCGGGCCGGGTCTTTCTTCAGGATGCTGTAAAGCTTGACGACGTTGGAGTTTTCGGCGCCGAACTGGTTCGACGTCCCATCGAGGCAGACGACGATGTTCTTTCCGGGCATGGGGCACCTCTCAGAGGTCGAGAAGCACGTTCAGATCATTGATCAGATATTCACCATACCACAGCAACCGGAGGAATGAGAAATTGAAACATTCGACAGCGTCTCTTCAGGTGAACGTCTCGGCCGCCATCCGCACCCGCTCGTGCTCGGCCACCAACCGCCGGAGCTTGGTCGAGATATAGAGGCCGACGCTGAAGAGGCAGCAGAACCCGAGGAACCCCTCGAGCCGCGCCAGGAGCAGGCCGAGGAGCAGGAAGAGGCCCAGGACGCCCCCGGACATCATCGAGACCGGCGAATTCTCCCGGACGAACCGCGAGATCTCCAGCGGCCACTTGAAGACCCAGAAGAGGTTGAAGAACGGGATGAAGTGACGGCCGACCGCCCGGCCGGGCGTGATCGGATACGTCGACTGTCCGCCCACGTACGGGGCGATCTGGTTGAGGATGCGGTGGAACCGGTGCACGCAGAAAAGCCAGTAGATCCAGCAGATGATGGTGACCAGAACCGAGAGCACGGCGAAGCTCTCGGCGCCTTGGGTCCCCTCCACGGCGCCGCCTGCCACCGCGAAGATCTCCGTCACCAGGCAGGCGAACGCCAGGACGAAGCCGATCCAGATCCGCGGCAGCGGCGGTGGGGGCTCGGGGTTATAGGTGGCCTGGTCGCCGTTCAGGTCGAGCATGGTCACGCTCATACATCTCTCCTCTGAGAGGGAATGGCCCATCACGATAAACCATTTCGCCCCGTAATGCTCGCCGTAACCTTCGCCCTCTAGGATGTCTCCATCGCAGGATTTCATTCGAGGTGCGGGGATGGCGCGAGAGACCGTGCTGCAATCCAACTATTTCCAGGAGGACACGCTGACCTGCGCCCTCGTGGCGGAGCCGGAGGCCGACCGCCTCCTCGGGCGGAAGGTCGGCACGATCCGCATCCACAAGCTGCTGGGCGAGGGCGGCATGGGAGCCGTCTACGCGGGGTTCGACGAGCGGCTCCGGCGCGAGGTGGCGCTCAAGGCCATGCGCTCCGACTGCCTGACCTCCAACGGCCGGTCGCGCCTGCTGAGCGAGGCGCGGGTCCTCTCCCGGCTCAACCATCCGAACATCTGCGCCATCCACGACTTCGTCACCGGCGAGGCGACCGACTTCCTGGTCCTCGAGCTGATCCCCGGCAAGACCCTGCGCGAGGCGATCCAGAACGGGATCGACCCGGCGGCCCGGCTCGGCGTCGCCGAGCGGATCGCCGACGCCCTGGTGGCCGCCCACGCCCAGGGGATCATCCACCGCGACCTCAAGGCGAGCAACGTGATGCTGACCTGGGACGGCGGGGTGAAGGTGCTCGACTTCGGCATCGCCCGCCTCGGCGAGGACGCTCCGCTGATCGGAGGGCTCGACCCGGACCACACGGCCATGTTCCTGCCGGAGTCCGAGGAGTCGTTCCAGTTCGCCCGCACCGCGCCCGGCAAGGTGGCGGGCACGGCCGGCTGCATGAGCCCGGAGCAGGCGCGCGGCGAGGAGGTCTCCGTCGCCAGCGACATGTATTCCTTCGGGCTGCTGCTCCAGGAGCTGTTCACCGGCAAGCCGCCGTACACCCTCACCCTCAACGGCCTCGACCTCCTCCGGGAGGTCCAGAAGGGGCGCACCCTGCCGGTGACCGGGATCGACGCGGACCTGGCCGACCTCATCGAGAGCCTGAAGTGCCTGGCACCCGAGAACCGCCCCTCGGCCTCGGAGGCCCTCCAGCGGCTGCGCTGGATCGGCGACAAGCCGCGGCGGCGCAACCGGATGCTGGCGGCCGGGCTCGCCCTGCTGCTGCTCACCGCCGGGGTGGCTAAGTACACCTGGGACCTGCGCCAGGAGCGCGACGCGGCGGTCCAGGCGCAGCAGGCGGCCGAGCTGAGC
>JAICSG010000337.1 GCA_025937035.1 Thermoanaerobaculia bacterium
AGCATGTTGGAGTTGTCGCCGCCACCAAGACCGCCGCCCTGCGAGGTGAGCAGGAGCAAGGGCAGCAGGTTGCTCTGGCTGGCGTACTGGACCCCGGTCACCACGGTGGTGCCGCTCACGCTCTGCGTCGTGGTCGTGAGCGCCGGGGGCTTGTTGAGCAGGGTCAGCAGCAGGGTCGTGTCGTTCTGCTGCTTGAAATCCTTCTTGAGCTGGGTCACCTGCTTATCGAGCCGGGTGGTCGCCGCGCCCAGCTCGGAGTTGATCTTGTTGGCCTGGGCCGCCACCTTCTTGATGGCGTCCGAGTTGGCGGAGATCTGCTTGCCCACGCGGGCGAGGCCCGCCTCCAGCTGGGCCTGGGTGACGTATTTGTTGTTGTTGGTCGGGCGCGGGCGGAAGAGCCCGGTGCCGCGGCCGGTCTTGCCGGGGACGATCCGGGGCGGCCGGCCACCCCGGCGCACGGCCTCGTCGTCGGCTTCGTCGTCGGCCTCGTCGTCCTCGAACAGATCGTCGTCTTCCAACGCGTACTTGTAACCGTTCATCCTTCTCTCCTTTCGGTGGTTGCTCGATCGTCGATCGGCAAGCGGTGAGGTTGATTCGGGCCCCGCAGCCGCCGCAGGGCGGGGGTCACGAGGCGCTCGAAGAGCTTGCGGTCGGGGCGCCGGCTGCCCGGGCCGCCGCGGCCGTGGCAGATGCCGCACTCCGGGTCGTCCCCCCAGCAGACCGGGCAGGCGCCGAGGGCGGCGGCCAGGGTCTCGTTGATCTCCTGGAGCCGGTCGACCTCGAGCTCCAGCTCGGTCAGGCGGCGCCGCAGGGCCGGTCCGCTCAAGGGCCCGCGCAGGCCGAGGTCGTCGAGGTCGAGCGGCTCGACCGCCGGCCGCGGCGGCTCCTCGGACGCCTCCTCCTCGACGGCCTCCCCGGCCTCACGGCGCTTGGACCACATCTCGGCGAGCATGCGGACGGTGGGGTTGGGGTGCGACGCGAGCTGGCCCACCAGCTCCGCCTGGGCGTCGGCGCCGGCGGCGAGCATCCCCTGCAAGCGGGCGATCTCCTCGGTGGTGGCCATCTCAGTCGTCCCCGTAGGCCTCGGCGAGCTCGAATTCGTCGTACTCGGCTTCCAGGTCGTCCGCTTCGTCCCAGGACTCGTCCCAGGCTTCGCCCCAGGCCTCGTCATCGGCCTCGGCGGCCTCCAGGGCGTCCGCCTCGGCGAAGCGCCGCAGCAGCACCTCGGCGCGGCTCGCCGGGTCGGCGGGGTCGCCGATGAATTCCCCGGCGCCGTCGAGCAGGTACATGGGAGCACCGGCCGATTCGCCGGCGATCGTCTGGTGGTACTCGGCCGAGGCCTGGCTGGCGAGCTGGCCGAGCAGGTTGGCGAAGGCGCTCACCGGCACCGGCGTGCCGCCGACGGGCACTTGGCGCCGTCCCGCCCCGCCGAGGACCATGGAGAGCAGCGCCTGCAGGGTCTCCGGCCGGGTGATGGTGCGGGCGAGCTGGGCCGCCGCGGGCGAGCCGCCGCCGGCGAGCCCCCCCAGGGCCGGAGCCACCGCGCCGGCGACGGCGCCGAGGGGGCCGGGCAGGGCTTTGCCCAGGGCTCCCCCGCCGCCCAGCGCCCCGGAGACGCCCTGGAGGGCGCCGCCGGCCAGGCCGCTCAGGACCCGCTGGCCCCGGCCGCGATTGGGGCCGCTGAGCGCGCCGCCCAGGGCGCCGGATAGGGCCTGGCCGGCCGCGCCCCCGATCGCCGCGCCGACCGGTCCGCCCAGGGCCGTGCCGGCCACCGTGCCGACCACGGGCAGGGCCTTCTGCAGGACGCCGCCGGCCGCGCGGCCGAAGTCCTTGACGCTGCTCCAGAAGCTTTCCATGTCCTCCACGGAGCCGCCGCCGAGGGAGTATTCGAGCACCGCCTCCAGCCGCTCCGGCGGCAGCTCGGCGTACTCGGGGGCCAGGAGCTCCCGCAGCTCCGGGTAAGGGTCCGACTCGTAATAGCGAGCCATCATGCGTCTCCTTTCCACTCCAGGAACGGGCCTTCCCGGCCCGCCGCGGAGGGTCGGAAGTGCAAGCCCGGGGCCGCCCCGGCGCCAGGGTGTCCAATCCTGCGTAAGTGAAGGATCAGAAATGACTTAGGGGATTTGGAGGGGAGCGGCGGCGAGGGTGGCGGGGCCGGCGATCCGGATGCCGCCGTCAGGAAACCCTGATGCCGGGATCAGGCGCGGCCGGGGCTGCGGAAGCTCTGGCCGTCGATGCCGTAGCGGTTGAGCTTCTCGTGGAAGTTGCGCTCGGAGAGCCCCGAGCGGCTGGCGGCGCGGCTGACGATGCCGCCGCAGTCGCGCAGCATGGCGACCAGGTAGTCGCGCTCGAACTGCTCGACGGCGACCTGCTTGGCCTCATGGAAGTTGGCGGGCTCGGGGCTCGACCCGGCGGCGGCCGGCCTCCCGGCCCCGGCGCGCATCTCGGGAGGGAGCAGTTGGGGGCCGAGCGAACGGCCCCGGCAGAGGATCACCGCCCGGTGGACCACGTTCTCGAGCTCGCGCACGTTGCCCGGCCAGGGGTGGCAGGCCAGCAGCTCCTCGAAGCCCGGCTCCAGACCCGGCTCGGGCTTGCCGTATGAGGCGGCGAACGAGGCCGTGAAATGGCGGACGAGGAGCGGGATGTCCCCCGGCCGCTCGCGCAGAGGGGGGATCTCCAGACGGATGACGCTCAGCCGGTAGAAGAGATCGCGGCGGAACGAGCCCTCCTCCATCGAGACGTCGAGGTCGCGATTGGTGGCGGCGATCACCCGCACGTCGCAGGAGCGGGTCTCGGCCATGCCCACGGGCGAGTATTCGCCGCTCTGCAGGGTGCGCAGGAGCTTCACCTGGAACGCCGGGCTGGTCTCGCCGATCTCGTCGAGGAAGAGGGTGCCCCCCTCGGCCAGCTCGAGCTTGCCGCGCTTGCGGGCCACCGCGCCGGTGAACGCTCCGGGGAGGTGGCCGAACAGCTCGGACTCGACCAGGGTCTCGGTGAGGGCGCCGCAGTTGACCGGCACGAACGGGCCGTGCCGCCGCTGGCCGCGCAGGTGGAGCTCGCGGGCGACGATCTCCTTGCCGGTGCCGCTCTCGCCGGTGATCAGAACCGGCGCGCCGGTGGCGGCCACCTGGTCCACGACCTCCAGGAGCTCCAAAACTTTTGGATCCCGTCCGACCCAGCGAGGAGGTAAAGAAGAGGACCGCATGGCCATAAACGCCGCACAGTGCTTTGGCGAATGCCGGGGAGAAACGTTACCCGCCGCGAGGGCTGATATTCTCCAGCCCATGGCATGGAGGGAGACGACCCGATGATCAAGCTGGTTCTTCTCCGGCACGGAGAGAGCATCTGGAACCTGGAGAACCGGTTCACGGGATGGACCGACGTGGACCTCTCGCCGAAGGGGCTGGAGGAGGCCCGCGAGGGCGCCCGGCTGCTTCAGGAGGGGGGCTACACCTTCGACGTGGCCTATACCTCGCTGCTCAAGCGGGCCATCCGCACGCTGTGGATCACCCTGGACGGCATGGACCTGATGTGGATTCCGGTCCATCGGAGCTGGCGGCTGAACGAGCGCCACTACGGCGCGCTCCAGGGGCTCAACAAGGCCGAGACCGCCGCCAGGTACGGCGACAAGCAGGTCCTGGTCTGGCGCCGCAGCTACTCCGATCCGCCGCCGCCGCTCGACCTGGACGATCCCCGCTTCCCCGGCCACGACCGGCGCTACGCCGATCTAAAGCCGGAGGAGCTCCCCCGCGCCGAGTCGCTCAAGGACACCGTGGCCCGGTTCCTCCCCTACTGGCACGGCACCATCGTCCCGGACATCCAGGCGGGCAAGCGGGTGCTCATCGCCGCCCACGGCAACAGCCTGCGGGCGCTGGTGAAGCACCTCGACAACATCTCGGACGACGAGATCGTGGGGCTGAACATCCCGACCGGCATCCCGCTCGTGTACGAGCTGGACGGCGATCTGAAGCCCATCCGGAGCTACTACCTGGGGGATCCCGAAGCGGCCAGGAAGGCGGCCGAAGCGGTGGCGAAGCAGGCTCAGCGGTAGGGCTTATCCCCTCCTGGGACCTTACCGCTTCTTCCGCCGCCCCTCTTCCTCCTCCGGATCGACGGGGAAGCCGCCCATCGGCACCACCGTTCGCAGGGTCTGGCGGGGGGTGATCGAGCTCTCCAGGTTCTCGATCACCCCGCGGTCGAAGCGGTCGAGGGCGGTGTCGTAGGCGCCACGGGCGACGGAGTCGGGCTCCATCAGCGCCCGCAGCTTCCTCGCGCAGGCGGAGTACCCCTTGACGAGGTGCGCGACGACGTCACGGTTCTCTTCGCGCGAGGCGGTCCCCGTGGCGAAGCCCTTCAGGGTCTCTTCGGAGGGATGGTCCATGAATGTCCTCCCTGCCCCGTCGAGGGCACGTTGGCGCTCTCGACAGGGAGTGACCCCGGGAGGACATTCATTTCAGTGGAGCTGGAAAAGCGGCGTCTTCGGCCGCCCGGAAGTGTCCGACTCCGTCCTTGTCTCCTCCCGCAGTGTTATATACGCTCCAATCGTAGAAATTATAATCGAGCTGCGCTGCGGTGCGAAACGGGGCCTGCGGTCTCTGGGTGCCGGTGACACCTCGAAAAGACTACGTTCCGATCACCAGGCCGCCGTCGACCGAGAGCACCGTGCCGGTGATGAAGCCGGCGGCGTCCGAGGCGAGCCAGTAGTAGGCCTCGGCGATGTCCTCAGGTCTACCCATACGGTTGAGCGGCGTGTGAGCGATCATCCCCTGGAGCACCTTCTCAGGTATGGCGAGGGCCATCTCGGTGGCGATGAAGCCGGGGGCGACCGCGTTGACCCGGATGTTGTAGCGCCCGAGCTCGCGCGCCCAGGTCTGGGTCATCGAGATCACGCCGGCCTTGGTGGCGGCATAGTTGGTCTGGCCGAAGTTGCCGTAGAGGCCCACGACGGAGGAGGCGTTGAGGATCACCCCGCCCCCGCCCGCGATCATGCGCGGCGCCACGGCCCGCGCACAGAGGAAGACGCCTCTCAAGTTGACGGAGATCACGGCGTCGAAATCCCGCTCGCTCATCTCCCCCGCTTTCTGGCCTTCCTTCCACTTCACGAGCTGGGCGTCGCGCGTGATGCCGGCGTTGTTCACCAGCGTGTCGATCGGCCCGAGCTCCGCTTCCACCTTCTTCACCGCCTCGGCGCAGTCGGCGAAGCTGGAGACGTTGCCCTTCACCGCCATCACGCCCAGTTCCTCGGCGCA
>JAICSG010000599.1 GCA_025937035.1 Thermoanaerobaculia bacterium
CCCTCCTCGGTGTGCGGGGCGTAGACGTACCCCTTGCCGTAGCCGACCTCCTTCATCAGGCGGGTGGGGGCGTTGCGGATCGCCATCGGCACGGGATCGGCCGGGCGCTCCTCGACGGTCCGGCGGGCGGCCTTGTAGCCGTCGTAGAGGGCCACGCTCTTGGGAGCGAGGGCGAGATAGAGCACCGCCTGCGCCAGGGCCAGCTCCCCCTCGGGAGAGCCGAGGCGGTGGTAGGCGTCCCAGGCGGCGAGGGCCTGGGGGAGCGCCTGGGGATCGGCGAGCCCCACGTCCTCGCTGGCGAAGCGGACCACCCGGCGGGCGATGTAGAGCGGGTCCTCGCCAGCCGCCAGCATGCGGGCCAGCCAGTAGACCGCCGCGTCCGGATCGCTCTCGCGCAGCGACTTGTGGAGGGCCGAGATCAGGTTGTAGTGCTCCTCCCCCGACTTGTCGTAGAGCAGCACCTTGCGCTGGGAGACCCGCCGGACCGTCTCGGCGTCGATCCTCCCCTCGGCATCCGACGCCGCCAGTTCCAGCAGACTGAGTGCCCGGCGGGCATCCCCCGAGGCGAGCTGAGCGATCTCCTCCAGGGCGTCGTCGTCCGCCTCGATCCCCGACGTCCCCAGCCCCCGCTCGGGATCGGTGAGGGCCCGGCGCATCAGGCTCACCAGAGCCTCGGGGCCGAGCGGCTCCAGCACCACCACCCGGCAGCGGGAGAGGAGCGCGCCGTTGAGCTCGAACGAGGGGTTCTCCGTGGTGGCCCCCACCAGCACCACGTCCCCGCTCTCCACGTAAGGGAGGAAGGCGTCCTGCTGGGCGCGGTTGAAGCGGTGGATCTCGTCCACGAAGAGGAGGGTGCGCCTCCCTTGAGCCTTGCGCAGCCGCACCGCCTCGGCCATCACCTCCTTGACCTCCTTGATCCCCGAGGTGACGGCCGAGAAGGGGACGAAGCGCGAGGAGGTTACGGTTGCGATGATGCGGGCCAGGGTGGTCTTCCCCGTCCCCGGCGGCCCCCAGAAGATCAGTGAGGGGACGCGGTCCGCGGCGATGGCCCGCCGGAGGAAGCCCCCCTCCCCCACCACCTTCTCCTGGCCGACGACCTCGGAGAGATCGCGGGGCCGCATCCGCTCGGCCAGCGGCGCGGCGGTGGATTTGGACGTTTCTTCCGGGCGGGGCTCGGGCTCCTGGTCGTCGAAAAGCGAGCGCGGCATCAGGAGATCTTATCGATTTCCACCCGCGCGTCGTTGAAGCAGGCCCCTTTTCCGATGTCCGTGAGGGTGTCGGGGGCCAGGGCGTTCGCCGTGGTGCCCGAGAGGGTGTTGTGACTCCACAACCCTTTCGGCAGATAGACGACGCCCGGCCGCAGGTCCGGATTGAGCCGCGCCGCCACCCGCACCTCTCCGTGCTCGTTCCAGACCCGCACGACGTCCCCGGAGGCGATCTCACGGACCCCGGCATCCTCGGGATGGATCTCCAGGGCGGCCGGCCCCCTTTCGAGCTGGCCCAGGGTCGAGTTGAGCCGGCGGCTGCCGGCCGGGGAGATCAGCGCCAGGCGGCCGGCCCCCGGATCATCGAGAAAGACGTAGAGGCCGCGCTCGGACTCGCGGTCGAGCGCCTCGGGGACGAGATGGATCTTGCGGTCGGGCGTCTGGGGGAAGGCGTCCACGAATTGGACGGGCGCGCCGCCGAGGTCGGGGAGGGCCAAGCCGTCCCGGTCGAGCTCGCCGCGGATACGCTCGAAGCGGCGGAGCAGCGCGGAGGTGAGCTCTTCGGCCGTGGATGGATCGCCGGGGCGGGTGAGGCCGAGCCGCTCGATCAGGGCGGCGAAGACCTCCGCGTTGGAGCGCGCCTCCCCTGCCGCCTGGACCACCGGTTGGGCTTGGTGGAGCACGTAGGAGCCGTAGCCGCGCACCAGCTCCGAGTGCTCCAGGAAGTGGGTGGCCGGGAGCACCAGGTCGGCCCAGCGGGCGGTGTCGGTCCACACCTGATCGAAGACGACGGTGAACAGGTCCTCGCGCGCCAGCCCCTGGCGGACCTTCTCCTGGCTCGGCAGGGTTATCAGGGGATTGCAGTTGTAGACGAAGAGCACCCGCACCGGCGGGTCGGCCTCCAGCAGGGTCCGCCCCATCCGGTTCATGTTGATGGTCCGGGTGGCCGGCGGGGGCTCCGCCATGGCCGGCGCCTGATCGATCCCCCAGATCCCGGAGTTGCTCATGGTGTAGCCGCCGCCGCGCACGCCGAACTTCCCGGCCACCGCCGGCAGGGCCAGGGCCGCGGCGATGGCCGAGCCGCCGTTGCGGTTGCGCTCCATCCCCCAGCCGGTGCGGATCAAGGCGGGGGACGATTCGGCGTACAGGTGGACGAAGCGCTCGATCTCACCCGCGGGGACGCCGGAAACCCTGGCCGCCCGCTCGAAGGTCCACCCCTCGGCCCGCTTCCGCAGCTCCTCGACGCCGGTGGCGTGCTGCGCAAGAAAAGCGAGATCCGCCCGTCCCGTCTCGAAAAACCAGTGGATCGCGGCGAGGGCGATGGCGAGGTCGCTCCCCGGCCGCGGGGCGAGATGAAGGTCGGCCTTCTTGGCGAGCGGCGTCCGGCGGGGGTCGATCACCACCAGCTTCGCCCCCGCCTTCTGAGCCTCCTGGATGTACGGGACCAGATGGATGCCGGAGGCCGAGGGGTTGGCCCCCCAGAGGACGATCAGCTTCGCCTTGGGAAAGTCCGGATAGGCGACCCCCGCCATCTTCCCGTAGAGCCCGATGGCCGCTCGTCCCGAGGGCGCGGCGCAGACGGTGCGGGCCAGCTTGGACGCACCCAGCCGGTGGAACAGGCGGGCGTCGGTGGTGTCCTGGGTGAGCAGGCCGTTCGAGCCGCCATAGCAGAGGGGGAGGACCGACTCCCCGCCGAAGCGCTCCCGCGCCTCGCGCATCCTCTCCGCGGCGAGGCCGAGCGCCTCGTCCCAGGAGATCCGCTCGAAGCGACCCTCCCCCTTGGGTCCTACCCGCCGCGCCGGATGGAGCAGCCGGTCCGGGCCGTAGAGGTGCTCGGGGACCCGCCGCACCTTGGCGCAGATGTACCCCCCTGTGACCGGATTGCGGTGGTCGCCGTCCACCTTGACCACCCGGCCGTCCGCCACCCGGACCTCCAGGCTGCAGGCGTCGGGGCAGTCGAGGGGGCAGGCGCTCGGGAAGACGTCGGGCGGACGGAGCGATTCGGTCATGGCGTGATTGTAGTGCCGCGAGCCCGCTCCAACCGGACAGGCGGCCTACGGCCAGCTCCCGCCGTCCGCCGCGCCGCTCTCGATCGCCGCCACGATGGCGTCCGTGAACTCCGTCGTGGTCGCCTCGCCGCCGAGGTCGCGGGTGCGCACCTTGCTGTTGACGATCACCTGCCGCAGGGCCGTCCGCACGCGCTGGGCCACGTCGTCCTTGCCCATGTGGTAGAGCATCATGATCCCCGAGCGGATGAGCGCCAGCGGGTTCGCCAGATCCTTGCCGGCGATGTCCGGCGCGCTGCCGTGCACCGCCTCGAAGACCGCCACGTCGAGCCCGATGTTCCCCCCGGGCACCACACCC
>JAICSG010000924.1 GCA_025937035.1 Thermoanaerobaculia bacterium
GAGCCGGCCGGCACCGCCGGGGTGCCCATCCTCCAGGTGCTGCGCGGGGCCGGGCTCTCGGACGTGATGGCGGTGGTGGCGCGCTGGTTCGGTGGCACCAAGCTCGGCAAGGGGGGGCTCGCCCGCGCCTACGCCGCCGCCGCCCGCGAGGCTCTCCAGGGATTGCCGGTCCTCCAGAAGGTGCCCACGGTGCGGCTGGCCGTCGAGGTCCCCTACGAGAAGGTCGGGGCCGTCAAGCGCCTGTTGCGCCCGCCCGAGGTCGAGTTGGAGGCGGAGGAGTACGGAGCGGCGGCCCGGCTGGTCCTGGCCGTCCACGAGGAGCGGCGGGAAGGGTTGGAGGAGGCCCTGGCGGAGCTGGGGATCGTGCCTTGCGAAGAATAAGTATTCCCGGAGATTTTGCCTTCCCGGTAACATCCTTGTCCGGTGGGCCGCCCTTGTATAGACTGCCTTGAAAAAGGTCGTGATCGTTCCATTGAAAGGAGAGCTCCGCGATGAGTGAACCGAACGTTCCGCCGCCCCCGTCCTACATGCCGCCCCCCCCGCCCGGCGGGACCATGCCGCCGCCGGGAGGCGCGGTCAGCCCGAACCGGAGCATCATGATCGTCCTCTCGTACCTGTGGCTCCTCGCCCTGATTCCCCTTCTCGTCGAGAAGAACGATCCCGAGGTGCAGTGGCACGCGAAGAACGGGCTGGTGCTGACGGTCGCCGAGGTGATCGCCTGGATCGCCGTGGCGATCATCGGAACGCTCACCGCCTTCATCCATCTGGGCTGCACGGGGTGCTTCCTGAACCTCGCGGTCTTCATCGCCTTCCTGGTGGCCCGCATCATGAGCATCGTCAAGGGCGTCAGCGGCGAGCGGTTCATCATCCCGGGCATCAGCCAGTACGCCGACCGCTTCTAAGCGATCCTCGCGGGAGGAGGTTCCCCCTCCTCCCGCCCGCGGTTCCAACCTCGAAGGGAGACGCCGGCGATGAGTGAGCCCCTCGATCCCCCGGTTCCACCGCCCCCGCCGCCGTACGTGCCGCCGCCTCCCCCTCCGGGCCTGCCGCCCCCCGGTCCGCCCACCGTCCGGATCAGCGAGTGGCTCAATCAGGCCTGGGCCGTCATCCAGCCCTACTGGCTGGAGTACGTGCTGGCGATCCTGGTGGCCCACCTGGTCATCCTGGCCGCGGAGCTGATGTGCATCCTGCCCATCCTGATCGTCGCCGGTCCGATGATGGGAGGCGTCTTCGTCTACCTCGCCAAGCGGATGCTCGGCCTGCCGGTCCAGATCTCGGACGTCTTCAAGGGGTTCCGCCGGTTCGGTGACACCTTCCTCCTGGGTCTGCTCCTGATCCTGCCGCCGCTCGTCTTCGTGCCGCTGATCTTCCTCCCCACCATCCTGGCGGCCGTCGGCTTCGGCAACACCCAGGCGGGGGAGGCGATCACGCAGGCGACCGGCTGCCTGACGGTCCCGCTGGTGGTACTGTTCCTGGTGGTCTACCCCGTTGTGGTGGGGACCTATCTCGTCTTCGCCCTCCCCCTGGTGCTGTTCCGGCGCATGGGCGCGCTCGACGCCATCCGGCAGAGCATCGAGATCGTCAAGCCGCAATTCACCAACTTCCTGCTCTTCATGCTGGCGGACCTGGTGCTGCTGTGGGCGGCGAGCTTTGCCGGCAGCGCGCTCTTCTGCGTCGGCTTCCTGCTCCTCTCGCCGCTGGCGGCCTCGCTGGTGGGCACCATGCAGCTCCTGGCCTATCGCGACTTCGTCGGGCTCACCCCCGAGGACCTGGCGCCGTATGCGGACTAGGGGGGCCTGGCTGCTGGCGGGCCTGGCCGGAGCGGCCGGGCTCGCCGTCCTCCACGTCTGGCACCCCTCGAACGATCCGGCCCTGGCGCTCTGCCTCAGCCGCCGCCTGTTTCACCTCCCCTGCCCCCTCTGCGGCATGACCCGCGCCTTCGCGGAGCTCGCCAAGGGGGAATGGAGCGCCGCCGTCACCCTGCACCCCCTGGCACCGGTCCTCGCTCTGGAGATGATCCTCGGCTGGCTCGCCTGGGGAGCGGCCCTCGCCTTCCGGCGCCCGTTGCGGCTGCCGGTGCGGATGGAAACGGCGACCCTCGCGCACGTGGCGGTGCTCTGCGCGCTGTGGCTGGGGCGGGCGGCTACGGGTACGCTGCCCTGGTAATGGAGCAGAGCGAATTCAGCGTCACTTCAAAGCGGCGAGCGAGGAGGCTGCGCCAGCGCGGATACTGAGCTCCATCAGCTCTCGAATCGAAGCGATCATCTCGATCCGCCGCCGGACCTCCTCGGGCAGAGGGCCGAAACGGTGCTCGAGATCTTTCAAGAGGACTCC
>JAICSG010000787.1 GCA_025937035.1 Thermoanaerobaculia bacterium
AGCGCGACGTCGATATCCGAATCCCGGCGAAAACGCTCTGGCTGCAGAACAGAGCCGAAGAGATAGACAGCCCGGATCGCCGGAAACGATGGAGCCGACCCGCGGATGGCCTCACGCGCTCTCTCCAGGACCTCCAGGCGAAGCGCTTCTCTCTTCTGCCGGAGCTCACGGTCGCGGCGGGCGTGGTACTCGCGGTACGGGCGGAGAGCGGCGGCGTCCATCGTTTTAGTGTACCTTCCTCACCGGTCCCACGACATCTCAAACAACGCCAGTTGCTCCACCCGTTCCCGCACCAGGTTGGAGGCGGTCACGCCGATCAGGCGCACGGGCCGGCTCGGGGCCTCGGTGCGGCGCAGGAGGTCCCGGGCGCAGCCGGCGATGGTGGCCCGCTCGTAGACCGGCACGGCGTAGGTGCGCGAGCGGGTCACGGTGGTGAAGTCGTCGTAGCGCACCTTGAGGGTCACCGTGCAACCGGCGAGCCCGGAGCGGGCCAGGGCCGCGGCGACCTCCTCGGACCGCCGGTCCACCTCGGCCTCCATGAAAGCCAGATCGGTCAGATCCTCGGGGTAGGTGTTCTCGCTCCCCACGCTCTTGCGCTCCTGGTGGGTCTCGACCGGCCGGTCGTCGATCCCCCGCGAGAACTCGTAGAGCATGCGGCCGTGCTTGCCGAAGCGGTCGACCAGAGCCTCCACCGGTATACCGCGCAGGTCGGCGACCGTCTGCACCTTCATCTCGTGGAGGACCCGCTCGGTCGCGGGGCCCACGCCGTGGAGCCGGCGCACGGGCAGGGGATCGAGGAAGGCCTGCACCTTCTCCGGCCGCACGACCGTCAGGCCGTCCGGCTTGTGGAAGTCCGAGGCGATCTTGGCGATCAGCCGGTTGGGGCCCACCCCCACGCTCACCGTCAGCCCCCGCTCCTCGCGCACCCGCCGGCGGATCTCCTTGGCCAGCGCGGTGGCGCTCCCCGCCTCGCCCAGATAATCGGTCACGTCGAGGTAGGCCTCGTCGATCGACACCGCCTGTACCAGGGGGGTGAATTCGCGGTAGATGGCGAAGATCTTCTCCGATTCCTTCGAGTAGCGGCGGAAGTCGGGGGGGATGAAGATGGCGTCCGGACAGAGGCGCCTGGCCCGCGAGGAGGGCATCGCCGAATGGACGCCGAACTTGCGCACCTCGTAGCTCGCGGCGGCCACCACCCCCCGGCTCTCCGGACGGCCGCCGATCACCACCGGCTTGCCCCGCAGGGACGGATCGTCCCGCATGTGCACCGCCGCGTAGAAGCAGTCCATGTCGCAGTGGAGGACCCGCCGCACGGAGCGTAGCTTACCGCGAAACCCGCCGCGTTTTCGCCTTGTGCTCTCTGACCGTAACCGGCCCTGGAGGCGTGTCGGTTTGTCACGAAAAGTGTGCCGCAAGCTATCCCTGCTGGAATGTCCAGAGGGCGAGACGGTAAAATAGAGGGGCGTATTCGTGTCTCGCGGGACTCCGGGAGGGGAGAACAGGAAGCCGGAGCGAGCGCCATCAGCCGCCCAAGACTGAACAAAGGATGAGTCTCTCTCCCGTTTCTCGCCGGTTTACACCGCGATTCCGTGGTGTCGTTTCCCTTTTCCTGCCGCTCGCGGCTCTGCTCTGCGGGGCCGCTCAGCCGCCGTCCCCCCCCGGTCCCAGCCTCACCGACGGCCTCGTCCTGGAGCGCGATCTCAAGGCAGGGGAGACCCACTCCTACCCGGTCGACCTCCAGGCGGGACAGTTTCTGCGGGTGCGGGCTCAGGAGGAGGGGATCGACGTCACCCTGCGCCTGCGCGATCCCCAGGGCGCCGTGGTCACCGGCTCTGACGGGCATTCGGAGGAAGATCTGGCCGTGGTGGGCTCGGTCTCCGGGCTCTATCGAGTCGAGGTGGTGAGCGCTCAGGAGAAGGCGTCCCCAGGACGGTACCGGTTGCGTGTCGAGGGGCCCCGGACAGCGGGCGACCAGGACAAGCTCCGGTCTGAAGCCGTGAAGGCCTTCTGGGAGGCCGGCCAGGAGCCCGGAAAGGATGAGGAGGCGCTGCGGCGGAAGATCCGGTCTGTCGAGCGCGCCGTTTCTCTCTGGCATCAGTTGGGGGAGACCCGGCGTGAGGCCGAGGCCCTCTACTTCCTGGGTGTCAGCCGCTTCAATCTCCCGGGCGCCGCCGAGCAGTCCTTGACCGACTTCCAGGCGTCCGCGTCTCTCTGGGGAGCCCAGCCGGACCGTGAGGCGCGCGATTTTCAGGTCCGGTCCCTCAATAGCATGGGCCGGCTGCTGAGGCGGCTCGGACGCTTGGACGAGGCGAGGCAGCGTTACCAGGAAGCCCTGGTGGCCGCCCGCCAGGTGGGGGACGTTCGCGATATAGCCGCCAGCCTGAACAACCTCGGCGTTCTCGATTGCCAGCAGGGGGAGCTCCGGCAAGGGATCGCATCCCTCACCGAATCGCTGGAGAAGGCGCGCGAGGGCCACCACCGGGACATCCAGGTCAGCGATCTCCTCAATCTGGCCATCGCCTATGAGAGGCTGCAGGAGCTCCAGAAAGCCCTGCAATATGAGCAGGAGGCCCTCGAGCTGGCGCGAGCCGCGCGGGACCCGGAGCTCGAGGCCATCGCGCTCAACAATCTGGGAGAGACCTACCTTTCTCTCGGGGATTGGGAAACCGCGGTGAGCTCCTTTCAGAAGGTGCTCCCATTGATTCATCGGCTGGGTGACCGCGCCAACGAGGCCAGGACCCTGATCAATCTCGGCGATGCGTTCCGGCGTCTGGAGCGGTTCAAGGACGCTGAAAAGGCTTTCGACCAGGCG
>JAICSG010001178.1 GCA_025937035.1 Thermoanaerobaculia bacterium
GAGCAGAGGGCGTCGTAGACCCGGCCGGCGAGGTGCATGGCGCCGATCACGTGGCCGAAGCGGCTGTGCTCGGCGCCGGGGAAGACCAGGAAGGTGAAGCCGAGCTGGTGGATGAAGCGCAGGCGCTGCACCGGCCGGCTGTTGACCAGGGCGGTCTCCAGCGGGTCGGCGCGCACGAAGCCGTGGACCGGATCGCGGATGGAAAGCACGCGGGAGGGCTGGTCCTTCCGGGGTCAGTTGCGCTCGGGGTCGGTGCCCCGGCGGCGGAAGGGGCGCAGCAGGTCGAAGACCTGCTTGCGGCTGCGCAGGATCGAGAGCACGGAGAGCCCCCGTTCGGGGAGCGACTCGGTGAGGAGCTGGAGCTTGCGCACCGCCGGCACGTCCATGCGGGTGGCGATCCGGTTGACCATCTCCTCGAAGGCACAGTCCCGCGAGGCGAGATCGTCGACGTCGAGCTGCAGCTTGTCCCCCATCTCCTCGGAGAGCGCCCGCAGCAGCCGGACGATCGTCTGGCGGACGGCCACGATGCCGGCGTCGCGCTCGTTGAGCCAGGGCTCCTCGAGCGGCCGTACCACCCCCTGGCGGTAGGGCCCGGCGATCTCATGGTCGAGCTCGAAGCGGAGCTCGCCATGGATCAGGAGGTCGGCATGGCCGTCGGGGGCGGTCTCCAGATCCATCACCCGCGCGGCGGTGCCGGCGGGGTAGATCTCGGGCCGACCCTCGCGGTCGAGCCGCGGCCCGGGCTTCATCAGGACGATCCCGATCCACCGCGACTCCTCGTCGAGCTCGGCGAGGTCGTGGACGAGCCGCGAGTACGAGGGGTCGAGGACGTGGAGCTTCAATTCCGTGCGCGGGAAGCACACGATTTCGGTGAGAGGGACGAGCGGGAGACGCGTGCCGTCGCCGGCCATGGAGGGATTTTAACGCAGGTCGGGGTTATAGAATCTCCCCATGCGCCCGACCCTCACCCTTCTCCTCTTCCTGTCCCTCACCCTCCCTCTCGCCGCCCAGACCGATCCCATCGCCGCGGGGGACGCCGCGTGGGCCCGCCGGGCGGAGGGGCATCAGGGGGCCCGAGCCCTCCCCGGGCCGGTCGACGAGGCGATCGCCGCCTACGAGCGCGCGGTCAAGGAGCAGCCGGACCGCCTGGAGGGGACCTGGAAGCTGCTGCGGGCCCTCCATTACAAGGGGGACTTCACCACCGACTCCAACGACGCCAAGCAGAAGATCTTCGCCCGCGGCAAGGAGGTCGCCGAGGCCGGGATCGACCGGCTGGCGAAGCGGACATCCGGCAATCGCCAGAAGCTCGAGGCCCTGAGCCCCGCCCAGGCCGCCAAGGCGGTGGCGGCGGTGCTGGAGGCCAAGCCGCTCTTCCTCTGGTCGGCCGTCCACTGGGGGCTCTGGGGGGACGTCTTCGGCCGGCTGGCCGCGGCGCGCCAGGGGGTGGGAGACAAGGTCCGGCGCTACGCCGAGATCCTGATCGCCCTCGACGAGCGCTATGAGGACGCCGCCGGCCACCGCATCCTCGGCCGCCTCCACACCCTGGCCCCTAAGGTGCCGTTCGTCACCGGCTGGGTGGACCGCGACAAGGCCGTCTCCGAGCTGCGCCGGGCCGTGGCGCTCGGGCCCGACAATTTCGACAACCACGTCTTCCTCGCCGAGGCCCTGTTCGAATACCAGC
>JAICSG010001104.1 GCA_025937035.1 Thermoanaerobaculia bacterium
CGAACGGGTTGATGCGGGGTCCGCTCTCAGGAATCCTGAAGAGGCTCGGCGGCATCCATCCCGATCGGCAGATCCCCACCTTCGCGGACCGGACGTTCCGGCAGGGGCTCGCCCCGCGGGCTGATCCCACCGTCCTGCTCTGGCCGGACACCTTCACCAACTTCTTCCAGCCGGAGATCGCGGACGCCGCGGTGCGGGTCCTGGAAGGGGCCGGGCACCGGGTGGCGATCCCTCGAAAGGTGCTCTGCTGTGGGCGCCCACTCTACGACTTCGGCATGCTCGACCTCGCCCGCCGCCAGCTCCGGAGGATCCTGGAGGCGCTGGGGCCGGAGATCTCAGCCGGGATGCCCGTGGTGGGTCTGGAGCCGAGTTGCGTGGCGGTCTTCCGGGACGAGCTCCTCAACCTGTTCCCGGAGGACGAGGCCGCCCGGCGGCTCTCGGCCCAGACCTTCACGCTCGCCGAATTCCTGGTCCGCGAGGGCTTCGAGCCACCGCGGAGGAGCGGCACGGCGGTCGTCCATGGCCACTGCCATCAGCAGGCGGTGATGGGGATGGCGGCCGACCGCGAGATCCTGGGGCGGATGGGCCTCGACGTCCAGATCCTCGACGCCGGCTGCTGCGGCATGGCCGGCGCCTTCGGCTTCGAGGCCGATCACTACGAGGTCTCGCTGGCGGTCGCCGGGCGGGCCCTCCTCCCGGCGATCCATGCCGCGGGCCCGGACGCGCTGCTCCTGGCGGACGGCTTCAGTTGCCGGGAGCAGATCCGCCAGCTCACGGGGCGGCGGGCGCTCCACCTGGCGGAGGTGGCGGCGGAGGCGCCGTCTCCCGAAGAAAGTAGGGCCACTATGCCACGGATGGATGTAGGATGATCATGTCCTCGAACCTTTAGACGGAGGTAGCCCAGCCATGGTTCCATCGACGAGGTTGGCCGTAGCTCTCGCGGTGGCGGGGATGATGCTCGTCTCTCTCCCGGGTATCGCGCAGGACAACGGGCTGCCGCCGGAGACCCTGGCGCAGTCGGTGCCGATCTTCGCTTTCCAGAGCCAGGGGAACCGCCCGGCGCTGGTCTTCACCCGCAGCGGCAACGCCCAGGAGCAGGACCCGCGGGTCTTCGTCTCCGCGCGGGACGGCGCCTGGCGGCTGATCCAGCTCCCGGACGAGCTCCACAACACGGCCTGGGTCTGGGTGGGCCGGGCGATCTCCAGCGACGAGGTCTGGGGGATCACCATGAGCAGCACCGGCGTGCTCCAGCTCGTCTCCAGCGGCAACAGCGGCCGGGCCTGGAAGGTCCGCGGCTCCCTCCAGAAGATCTCGAAGGCGGCCGTGCTCGACTCCTTCTCGATGAACGACGACGGGCACGGCTCGCTGATCCTCCGCCTCGACGAGGACCCCAGCCCGAACGCCCCGCGGCTCGGCTACTACTTCTACATCACCAAGAACGGCGGCAAGACCTGGTCCGACGCCATCTACTCGCAGGGCAAGCCCACCCCGCCACCCGCCCTCCTCGCGGCGCCCGACCGGACCTTCGACAACCAGCCGTTCGAGACCGCCTCCTGGCAGAAGCTCCTGGCCGATCTCCAGCCGGTCGGCTGACCCCCTTTCGGGGTTGCCTTTGAAGGGTTTTCTGGCACCCATCTTGCTCGTTTTTCAGTGTGTAGCGGCGGACGCGCCGCCGCGCCCCAAGAAAACAGCGTGTCGCCCGTCAACGATGTCCGTTGGCGAGTAGGAGTTACAACACAACCAGGAGGTGCCCAATGGCCGACCGCGACTACAACCGAAACGACGAAGAGCGCTACCGTGACCGCGACCGCGGGTTGGATCAAGAGGGGAATCGCGGCTACGGCAGC
>JAICSG010000228.1 GCA_025937035.1 Thermoanaerobaculia bacterium
CAGCAGGCCCGATTTCTTTTCGGCAACGACCTCCACGACGCCCGCATCCGGGCGATGCTCCTCAACGGCCCTCCCGCCGAGCGGGTGGAGTCCAACTGCTCGATGCTCCTCTATCCGCTGGAGGTCTGGTTCTACGAGCCCAACAAGAAGCTGCGGGAGCCGTTCGTCCTCGTCCTCTATCGCAAGTGGGGGACGGGACCCTTCAAGCTCTGGTACCCCATCGAGGAGGGCCCCGACGTCTTCTTCGCCCGGTCGATCAACGAACGGAATCCCGACCAGGAGCACTCCCTGGCGGAGATCGCCGGTCCCACCGCCACGAGCCCCTGCGGCACCGACGAGCACGCGGAGAAGATCCTCGCCGGCATCTCCTGGGTGCTGGCGAACGCGCGCGACTGGATCTACATCCAGCCCCTGATCGACGAGCCTCCCAAGCCGCCCGGCGGCGAGTGGGTCTCCGCCTTCAATTCCTATTCGACCGACGTGCCGGCCGGCACCCCGCCGCTCGCCGCCAAGCTCGATCTCACCTTCCCGGGCCGCTGGCAGAACCGGACCGTGATGCAGGGGGTGCTCACCGTGCCCCCCAACGCCGCCGGCCCGGCCAGGCTCGGCGAGGCCCGCTCCTACAACCTGCTCCTGAACGGCGAGTTGCTCTCGAACGGCGAGCTGTTCGACAGCTTCCGCTACAAGTTCGACCTTCCCGCGGGGGAATCCCCAGAGGCCCTCCCCCTCGCCTTCGAGCGCCCCTTGCGGCCCGGGGACTACACCCTGATCCTCAAGCTGGAGGACGTCAATTCCGGCAAGGTCTACCGCGAGGAGCGCCCGCTGACGGTGCCCGCGATGGAGACCCTGGCGCCCACCCCCTCGATCGCGCGGACCCCCGAGGAGCAGGAGAGCGCGCGCATCCTGGCCGAGGCCAACGCGGCCCTGCGCTCGGGGGAGACCACGATCAAGCTGATCCCACCCGCCGGCGAGCTCCAGAGCGGCATGCGGCGGTTCGACACCCTGACCACCGGCACCGGGATCGACAAGGTGACCTTCTCACTGGACGGCAAGCCGGTGCTGACCAAGCGGGCCCTTCCCTTCAGCGTCGAGCTGGACCTCGGCACCTCGCCGCGCACCCGTGCTCTCGCCGTGGCCGCCTTCGACGCCCAGGGGAACACCCTGGCCACCGACGAGCTCCAGATCAACGCCGCGCCGGGCAACCGCTTCCGGGTCCATCTGGTCGAGCCGCAGCAGGGGAAGCGTTACACGAGCAGCCTGCTCGCCCGCGCCGAGGTCGAGGCTCCCGAGGACGAGACGGTCGAGCGGGTGGAGCTCTACCTCAACGACACGAAGATCGCGACCCTCTATCAGCCCCCCTGGGTCCACCCCGTGGTGCTGCCGAAAGGTGAGAGCCTCGCCTACGTGCGCGCCGTCGCCTACCTCACGGACGGCAGCTCGGCCGAGCACCTGGTCTTCGTCAACGCTCCGGCGGAGATGGCGCAGGTCAACGTCGACTACGTGGAGCTCTACGCCACCGTGCTCGATCGCCAGGGCCGGCCGGTGACGGAAAACCTCACGGCCAGGGACTTCAGCGTCAGCGAGGACGGCGTCCACCAGCAGATCGCCCGCTGCGAGCGGGTGACCGACCTGCCGATCCACGCGGCGGTGGCGATCGACATCTCGGCGTCGATGGAGCCTAACCTGGACGCGGCCAAGGGCGCCGCTCTCCAGTTCCTGGAGCGGATGGTGCGCCCGAAGGACCGCGCGGAGGTGATCACCTTCAACGATCATCCGGCCCTGGGGGTCCGCTTCACCCGCGACGTCAAGGCGCTGGCGGGGGGGCTCGCGGGCCTCAAGGCCGAGCGCGGCACGGCCCTCTACGACAGCCTGATCTTCTCCTTCTACACCTTCAATGGCCTCAAGGGCCGGCGGGCCCTGCTCCTGCTCTCCGACGGCAAGGACGAGGGGAGCCGCTTCACCTTCGAGGAGGCGCTCGACTTCGCCCGCCGGGCCGGGGTCACCGTCTACGCCATCGGCCTGGGGGACGAGGTGGACAAGAAGAAGCTGTCCAAGATCGCCGAGGAGACCGGCGGCCGGGCCTTCTTCCCCCGCCAGGCGGGCGAGCTGGCCGGCATCTACTCTGGAATCGAGGAAGAGCTGCGCTCGCAGATCCTGATCACCTATCAGTCCTCCACCAACCGCACCGATCCCGGGTTCCGGGTGGTGGACCTCAAGGTCGTCCGGCCGGGGATGGAGGCGAAGACGATGCGGGGGTACTACCCATGAGGTGCGGTACCATCGCCTCGATGTACCCGCTCCGCCTTCTACTGATCCTCCTCCTCGCCCTGTCCCTGCCCGCCCTCGCCGCTCCTCCTCCGGAGACGCCGGTCCCCGCCGATCTCGCGCCGCGCTATCAGGCCTGGCTGGAGGAGGTGGCGCCGCTGATCAGCGCGAAGGAGAGGACGGCGTTCCTGGGGCTCCAGAAGGACTATCAGCGCGATGCCTTCATCCGCCGGTTCTGGGACGTGCGCGATCCCTTCCCGCAGACGCCGGTCAACGAGCTGCGGGCGCGGTGGGAGCAGCGGGCCGAGATCGCCCGCCAGCGCTTCGGCAACCTGACGGACGACCGCGCCCGGCTGATCCTCTTCAACGGCGAGCCCAAGGAGGTCCTCCAGGCCCACTGCGACATGCTGCTCCCCGTGGAGCTGTGGACCTTCTCCGGGACGGAGCCTCTCCGCGGCACCTTCACCGTGGTCTTCGTCTCCAAGGGGGGATCGCCCAAGGGGCCCTTCCGGCTCTGGTCCCCCACCGACGGCGTCGAGACGCTGCTCTCGCTCGAGCTCAGCACGCGGGTCCCGGACCCGCAGCGCGCGCTCGCCGCCATCGCCCAGGTCTGCCCGCGGGGGGACGACATCGCCTCCCGCCTCGCCGAGGCCCTGGACTGGCACCGGGCGGAGGAGGCGGCCCATCTGATCCCCCACCCCGGCGAGGAGTGGCTCTCGACCTTCGCCTCCTACTCGACCGACGTGCCCGAGGGGGCCGCGAGCTTCCCGGCGAAGCTCGCCCTCTCCTTCCCCGGCCGCTACGGCAGCCGCACGGTGGTGCAGGGGCTGGTCGCCGTGCCCCGCGACGCCGTGCGTCCCGAGAAGCTGGCCGGCGCCCCCGAGGGCTACTACAGCTTCCTGGTGGACGGCGAGGTGCTCCTCAAGGACGAGCTCTTCGAGCACTTCCGCTACCGGTTCACCCTGCCGGAGAGCCAGGCGACGACCTCCGAGATCCCCGTGGTCTTCCAGCGCAACCTGCGGCCGGGGAGCTACTCGCTGATCCTCAAGATCGAGGACACGGCGGGCAAGCGCTACTACCGTGAGCAGCGGGACATCGAGGTCCCCGCGGTCGACGCCGCCCCGGTGGCAGTGGCTTCCGCCACGCCGCCGCCACCCCCTGCCGCCGCCTCGACGCCGGCCCCGGCCGCGCAGGGGGCGCTCGCGGAGGCCAACGCCGCCCTGGCCTCCGGGGATCAGACGATCCGCATCCTGCCGCCGCCCCCGGGGCTGGTCACCGGCAAGCTGCGGGTGGAGGCTTCGACGACCGGCACCGGCATCGCCCGCGTGGCCTTCGAGCTGGACGGCCATCCGGTGCTCGCCAAGAGCCGTCCACCGTACAGCGTCGAGCTGAACCTGGGGGACCAGCCGCGCATCCACCGCCTGCGGGCGGTCGCCATGGACGAGCAGGGGCGCCGCCTCGCCGAGGACGAGCTGCCGCTGAACGTCGGCCCCCACCGCTTCGCCGTGCGGCTGATCGAGCCCCAGGCGGGCAAGGCCTACCAGTCGAGCCTGCGCGCCGAGGCCCAGGTGCAGGTGCCGGAGGGGGAGCGGCTCGACCGCGTCGAGCTCTACCTGAACGACGACAAGGTGGCGACCCTCTACCAGCCGCCCTACACGCAGCCGATCCTCCTCCCGAAAGCCAAGGAGATCACCTACGTGCGCGCCGTGGCCTATCTCGACGGCGGCACCTCGACCGAGGACCTGGTGCTGGTCAACGCGCCGGGGTTCAACCAGAAGCTCGACGTCCAGCTCATCGAGCTCTACACCTCGGTGGTGGACGGCAAGGGGCGGCCGGTGGAGGGGCTCGGCAAGGACGACTTCACCGTGCTGGAAGACGGCACGCCGCAGCAGATCCGGCGCTTCGAGAAGGTGACGGACGTGCCCATCTACGCCGGCATCCTGCTCGACACCTCGGCCTCCATGGCCGAGGGGGGCCGGCTCGACCAGGCGGTGCAGGGGGCGCTCGACTTCTTCGAGAAGGTGATCACCCCCAAGGACCGCGCGGCCGTGATCACCTTCGCCGACCAGCCCAACCTGGCGGTGCGCTTCACCAACCAGGCCTCGGTCCTGGCCGGGGGGCTCGCCGGGCTGACCGCCAGCGGCAACACGGCCCTCTACGACACCGTGATCTACGCCCTCTACTACTTCGGGGGGGTGAAGGGAAAGCGGGCCCTCATCCTGCTCACCGACGGCAAGGACGAGGGGAGCCACTACACCTTCAACGACGCCCTCGAATACGCCCGCCGGAGCGGCGTGGCCATCTATACGATCGGGATCGACCTCTCCTCCCAGAACGCGGACGTCCGCCTGAAGCTCAGCCGCCTGGCCGACGAGACCGGCGGCCGCTTCTTCTTCATCGAGCGGGCCAAGGAGCTCGGGGGGATCTACGACACCATCCAGAAGGAGCTGCGCTCGCAGTACCTCCTCGCCTACCAATCCTCCAAGGAGGGGAACGAGGACAAGTTCCGCACGGTGGAGGTGAAGGTGGGGAAGCCGGGGATGGAGGCGAAGACGGTGAAGGGATACTATCCCTGAGCGTGCTCCCCACCCTCGTCCTGGCCTCCGCCTCCCCCCGCCGCCGCGAGTTGTTGACGGGACTGGGCGTCCGCTTCGTCATCCGCGCGGCGGACCTCGACGAGACCCCGCTGCCGGGGGAGGACCCCGAGACGACCGTCCTCCGGCTGGCCCGCGCGAAGGCGGCGGCCGTGGCCCGTCCCGGCGAGCTGGTGCTGGCGGCGGACACCGACGTGGTGCTCGACGGCGACATCCTGGGCAAGCCCCGGGACCCCGAGGACGCCCGCCGCATGCTCGCCCGCATCGCCGGCCGCGAGCACACCGTGCTCTCCGGCGTGGCCCTGGAGGAGCCCGCCACCGGCCGCAGTACCTCCGGAATGGCCGTCTCCAGGGTCCGCATGGCCGCCATGACTCCCGAGAGGATCGAGTGGTACGTCGCCACCGGCGAGCCCCTCGACAAAGCCGGCTCCTACGCCGTCCAGGGGATCGGCGCCCTTCTCGTGGAGGAGATCTTCGGGAACTACACGAACGTGGTCGGCCTGCCGCTACCCCTCACCTGGAGGCTGTTCCGGGAGATGGGGTATGAGCTGTTGGATTTTCGGTAGCCCTACTCCCCGAACTTGATCGGGTCCCCCAGCGCCTTGAGGGAGAAGTTGGCCATGATCTGGTGGCCGTTGAAGTCGAGCACCCGCATGTCCTCCACCCCGTCGAGGTCATGGGCGACGTTTTCGAAGGAGTCGCCGTAGCGCTCGCGGGCGGCGGCGAGGTCGACCGCGTAGGCGATGAAATTGTCGATCCCCTTGTAGCGCAGCTTGCTCACCATCCGCTCGTCGGTCAGCTTGGGGTAGGTCGAGAGCAGCAGAAGGGGACCGCTGCCCGCGAAGACGATATAGGCCCGGATCGGTCGAGAGCTCATGGGTGTCCCCTTTTTCCCTTCTCACGCCACGAAATAAGCACTGGCGCGAATCTGCAACCGGGCGCGAGGCTCGAAGCCGCTGCCGACCACGGCATAGGCGCTGGTGCTGCCCAGGATGGGGAGCACGATCCAGCCGTCGAAGCTCTCGCCGCCGGCATAGGGGGGCACGACCGGCTCGATCTCGGCGATCTTGGTCCAGTGGTCCTCGTCGGGATCGAAGGAGGCCCGCAGCTCGACGTAGGCGCGGTCCAGGTCGATGGTGCGCTGGCCCGAGGGGTGCCAGATGGAGAAGACGAAGCGCACCTCGTCGTAGGCGCTGGTGCCGAGAAAGGCCTTGCCGGCGACCAGCAGGGGGAAGGTGAACGAGCCGGCCGTATCGGTGGCGAAGATCTCGGGGGTGGGGTCGAACACCACCTGCCGCGGCGGGGTGGGGGTGGAATTCATCTCTTCTCCTCGGGATTGGCGCCACGGGCCAGCGTGATGGCGCGCTGGATGCGCTCGCGAGCTGGTTGCTCGCCGGAGCCGACGCCGAGCAGGGGGGCGGCGAGCCCGAAGGCGGTCGCGCCCGCCTGACGGTAGGCGGGGATCTCCTCGACGCCGAAGCCGCCGGCCGCCAGCATGGGGACGTCGCCCAGCGGCCCGCGGATGACGGAGAGGTAGGCCGGTCCGCCCACAGGGGGCAGCGGATAGACCTTGACGAGGTCCGCGCCCACCTCGACGGCGGAGACGATCTCGGTCGGCGTGAGGGCGCCCATGACCAGGAAGAGCCCGGCCTGCCGGACCTCCCGGGCCACCTCGGCGCTGACGTTGGGGGTGACGATGAATTCGGCGCCGGCCGCGACGGCCTCGCGGGCGCGGGCGACGGTGGTCACCGTGCCCATGCCTAACCAGGGCGGCCCCTCGGCGGCGCGGCCCGCGAGCAGCTCGCGGACCAGCCCCGAGGC
>JAICSG010000680.1 GCA_025937035.1 Thermoanaerobaculia bacterium
ACGAGGACGAGGAGGCCGCCCAGCAGCAGGAGGCCCGCCACGTCATCCGCAAGGGGACGCTCGCCGAGCTCCAGCGCGATCCGCAGTTCCTCCAGAAGGACCGCGAGGTGCCGCCGCGCAACGATACCCTCTACCCGAATTACGACTACAGCAAGGGCCACGCCTGGGGGATGTCGATCGACCTCAGCGTCTGCACCGGCTGCAGCGCCTGCATCGTGGCCTGCCAGGCGGAGAACAACATCCCGACGGTGGGCAAGGACCAGGTGCTGGCCCGCCGCGAGATGCACTGGCTGCGGGTCGACCGCTACTGGGAGGGAGCGCTGGACGAGCCCGCCTCGTTCCACTACCAGCCCCTGCCCTGCATGCAGTGCGAGAACGCCCCCTGCGAGGTGGTCTGCCCGGTGGCGGCCACCACGCACAGCGACGAGGGGCTCAACGACATGGTCTACAACCGTTGCGTGGGCACCCGCTACTGCTCGAACAACTGCCCCTACAAGGTGCGCCGCTTCAACTTCCTGCGCTTCAGCGACAAGAGCACGCCGGTGCTGGAGCTGGTCAACAACCCGGACGTGACGGTGCGCATGCGCGGCGTGATGGAGAAGTGCACCTACTGCGTGCAGCGCATCGAGGCGGCCAAGATCCAGTCCAAGGTCGACCGCCAGCCGATCCCGGCGAACTGGCTCCAGACGGCCTGCCAGCAGACCTGCCCGACCGGGGCGATCGTCTTTGGCGACATCAACAACCCGGAGGCGCAGGTGACGAAGCTGAAGGCCGATCCGCTCAACTACGGGCTGCTCGAGGACATCAACACGCGCCCGCGCACCACCTATCTCGCGAAGCTGAGCAATCCGAACCCCGCGCTGAGCGAGGCGAACCCGGCCGAAGGAGCAGAGCATGGCCACGCTTGAGAAGAACCACGGGCTCCCCGTAGTCGCGAAGCCCGATGAGGCGCCGATCGTGGCCCCGGGCCACACGCCGGGGAGCGTCACCGACAAGATCGCCGACGTCGTCCAGACGAGGCATACGCCGAAGTGGTGGCTGGTCGGCTTCGCCGCCGCCTTCACGGGGCTGATGATGTTCCTCACCGCCGTCACCTGGCTGTTCCTCAAGGGCGTCGGTGTCTGGGGCGTCAACTGGCCGGTGGGCTGGGGCTTCGCGATCATCAACTTCGTCTGGTGGATCGGCATCGGCCACGCCGGCACGCTGATCTCGGCCATCCTCCTGCTCTTCCGGCAGGAGTGGCGGACCTCGATCAACCGCTTCGCCGAGGCGATGACCCTGTTCGCCGTGGCCTGCGCCGGCATGTTCCCCGTGCTCCACCTCGGCCGGCCCTGGCTCTTCTACTGGCTGCTCCCCTACCCGAACACGATGACCCTCTGGCCGCAGTTCCGCAGCCCGCTGATCTGGGACGTGTTCGCGGTGTCGACCTACGCCACGGTGTCGGCGATCTTCTGGTACGTCGGCCTGGTCCCCGACCTGGCGACGATGCGCGACCGGGCCAAGAACCGCCTCGCCCGGGTGCTCTACGGCATGGGCTCCCTGGGGTGGCGCGGCTCGGCGCGGCACTGGCACAACTACGAGACGGCCTACCTGCTGCTCGCCGGCCTCTCGACCCCCCTGGTGCTCTCGGTGCACACGGTGGTGTCCTTCGACTTCTCGATCGGCATCGTCCCCGGCTGGCACGCGACGATCTTCCCCCCCTACTTCGTGGCCGGCGCCATCTACGCCGGCTTCGCCATGGTGCTGCTGCTGGCGATCCCGCTGCGCGTCGGCTTCGGCTGGAAGGACTTCGTCACCGACCGCCACCTGGAGAACATGGGCAAGGTGATGCTGGCCACCGGCCTGATCGTCTTCTACGGCTACCTCACCGAGCTGTTCTTCGCCTGGTACAGCGGCAACGTCTACGAGCGCTTCATGGCCTGGAACCGCGTCACCGGACCCTACGGGCACTACTGGTACGCGCTGATCTTCTGCAACGGCCTGACCCCCCAGCTCCTGTGGATCCGCAAGTTCCGCACCTCGCCGTTCTGGCTGTTCATGATCTCGCTGGTGGTGAGCGTCGGCATGTGGCTGGAGCGCTTCGTGATCGTCGTCACCAGCCTGACGCGCGACTTCGTCCCCGCCTCCTGGGGCCCCTACGAGGGGTCGGTCTGGGATTGGGCGACCTTCATCGGCACGCTGGGGCTGTTCTCGACCCTGTTCTTCCTGTTCATCCGGATCCTGCCGGCGATCTCCATGTTCGAGGTGCGCACGTTGGTCCCTGGCGGCAAGGCCGGCGATGAGATTACGGAGGTGGTGTGATGAGCTTGGGTCATGACCCCCGGCCGCCGATCTACGGGCTGATGGCCGAGCTCCCCTCGGCCGAGGCCCTGATCGAGGCGGCGCACCAGGTTCACGCGGCGGGGTACACGAAGGTGGACGCCTTCACCCCGTATCCCATCGAGGCGGTCTCCGAGGCGCTCGGGCTGCCCCGCTCGAAGGTGCCCCTGATCGTGCTCCTCGGCGGGCTGTTCGGCGGCTTTGGCGGCTACATGCTCCAGTACTGGTCGCAGGTCATCCGCTACCCGATGATCATCGGCGGCCGGCCGTTCCACAGCTGGCCGGCCTTCGTCGTGCCGACCTTCGAGTGCACCATCCTCGGCGCCTCTCTGGCGGCGGTGGTCGGCATGATCGTCCTCAACGGCCTGCCACAGCCCTATCACCCGGTGTTCAACGTGCCGCGCTTCGCCCTGGCGTCCCGCGACCGCTATTTCCTGGTGATCGAGGCGCGCGATCCGAAGTTCGATTCCGACGCCACCCGGAGCTTCCTGGCCGGCCTGAACGCGAGCGAGGTGTCCGAAGTTGACCACTGAGACCTTCCACCCGCGCCTTTCCAAAAAGCAGATCCTGGCGGTCGCGGCCTGCCTGCTGGCCTCCGGCTGCCGGATGAACATGCACAACCAGCACAAGGTCAAGCCGCTGGGCGAGAGCACCTTCTTCGCCGACGGCCAGGGCGCGCGCCCGATCCCGGCCCATACGATCGCCCGCGGCGACCTGCGGGAGGGCTACGCCTTCACCGGCCTCGGCCCCGACAACAAGCCGGTCGCCCAGATGCCCCCCGAGATCAAGGTCACCCGCGAGCTGCTGCTGCGGGGCCAGGAGCGCTTCAACATCTATTGCTCCCCCTGCCACGGCCGGCTCGGCCTGGGCAACGGGATGATCGTGCAGCGCGGCTACAAGCAGCCGACCTCCTACCACA
>JAICSG010000781.1 GCA_025937035.1 Thermoanaerobaculia bacterium
CCGAAGTGGTGCCCGAGCTCGTGGACCACCGTGTCGCGGATCTCGCGGATGACCTGGCGGCGGGTCTCGCAGTGGCGGAGGATGGGGCCGCGGTAGATGAAGATCCGGTCGGGCATGGCGCCTTGGTAGAAAGTGCCACGCTCGTCCAGCGGAATCCCCTGATAGAGGCCGAACAGCTCCTCGCCCGGCTCCATCCCCAGGGCCTCCAGGTCCTCGGGGTCCGGCTCCTCGGCGACCATCACGGCCACGTTGTCCAGGAGCGCCGCGAATTCCTCAGGAAGGCCGTCCAGGGCCTTCTCGACCAGCGACTCGAGCTCTTCCGGCGGGATGCGCAGCATGCGGGATAGATTACCAACGTGCCCTCGATCCGTAAGAGCCCGCTCCTGGCCGTGCTCCTCCTGGCCGCGCTCCACATGCTGGTCTTCGACCGCGGCCTGGGGGGGGACGGCTGGGCGGGCTTCGCCACGCTGGAATCGCTGGCGGACGACGGCGATCCCTGGGTGGAGAACCAGACGCGGGGGGTGATGAACGGGCTGGTGGGCGCGCCGGGCGGGCATCTCGTCCTGCAATACCCGCCCGGCATCCTGGCCCTCGACGCCCTGCCGTTTCTTGCCGGCCGCGCGATCGATCGACTGCTGCCGGCGCGATGGATGGGAAGCGGGGCCGATCTCCCTCCCGTGGGCCGGGTGCCGCGCGGGGTGTTCCTCTCGGCGGCGATGATCGTGCTGGCCCGGAACCTCGCCACGCTTCTTGGGCTCTTCTGGCTGGGCCGGGCGCTGCGCCGGATGGGCTTCTCCGAGGGGATCGCCGCCGCGGCGGCCGCGCTGGCGTTCTTCGGCGGGCCGCTGATCTTCTACTCCCTGGTGGGGATGAGCCACGCTCCCGCCTTCGCCCTGGCCGCGCTGCTGCTCCTGGTGCTGGTCCGGCTGGATGGGTGGAAGCTGGCTTTCGCGGCCGGGACGATCGTGGGCGGGGCGGTGCTGTTGCGGTATGGGTCGATCGTGCTGGCGGCGCCGGCGGTGGTGGGGATCGGGATCAAGAATCGTAAAAACATCCTCGCCTTCGCGGCAGGGCTGGGGATGGCCCTGGCGCCTTTGCCGTTCTGGTGGAGTTGGATCTTCGGGTCGTGGCGCCTCCCCTATGGCGGGACGTGGGTCCTGACGGCGGCGTCCCCCTGGAACGTCCTCTTCTCGCCGGTCCATGGGCTGTTCCTGTTCCATCCGGCGCTGCTGCTGGGGGCGGTGGGGCTGGCGATCCTGATCCGCCGGTCACCGGCCTGGGGCGCCGTCGCCGCCGTCTGGTTCCTCTCCGTGGCGGTGCTCTATGGGTGGTGGTCGGAGTGGAGCAATCCGGGCGGCTATGGTCAGCGGTTCCTGATCGACGCGCTTCCCGCCCTGGGGGTCGGCTTCGCGGCGTTCCTGGAGGGGGGGCGGTCGCGGCTCAAGGCCACGGTGGCGGCGGGGGCGGCCCTGGCCGGCTGGCTCCTGTTCTTCGCGGCGGTGGGTGGGCTCGTGATCCCGCCCGCCGGGCTCCCCTGGCCGCAGCGGCTGGGGGAGTACGCGCCTTTGCTGCGGCATCCTCCGGGGCCGGCCGCGCTCGGGAACGCCCTGCGCCGGGCCTCGCTGCCGGCGCGCGTGGTCGCGGGACCGCCGCCCGCGCGGTAGACTCAACCGTATGTCCGTCCGTCTCGACAAATGGCTCCACGTCGCCCGCGTGTACAAGACGCGCACCCAGGCGACCCACGCGGTCGATCTCAATCGGGTGCGCGTCAACGGCCAGCCCGCCAAGCCGCACCGCAACCTCGTCCCCGGTGACCGGATCGAGGTGGAGATCGGCGAGTGGACCCGCGTGCTGATCGTCAAGGAGCTGCGCGACAAGCCGGTCTCGAAGGAAGAGGCCCGCACCCTCTTCGAGGATCTCAGCCCGCCCCGCCCCGAGTCCGACCCCTGGCTGCGGCTGATGCACCGGCCGCCCGTCCTGCGCGAGAGAGGCGCCGGCCGTCCCACCAAGAAGGATCGCCGCGACATGGACCGCTGGGAGGAGGGGGAGGAGCCCTGAGCCCTCAAAAATTGGGCGCGGACCGGGAGGGATCCCGGGTCCACGCCCCATCGGAGGGAATGGCGGCATCGTAATCTGGACAAGATGATTCGTCAACAACTTGTCCAAATGTAGAGCGGATCGATTCTTGACACCCTCTAGACGTTGTTGTTAGGCTCGCCCTCGATGTCGACCCCCGGATCGAGCTCCAGCGTGCCTCGCCATCCCATCGGTGTCGTGGCCCGGCGGACCGGCCTCAAGCCGGACCTGATCCGCGCCTGGGAGCGGCGGTACGGGGCCGTGGCACCCGGACGCACGGAGACCCGGCGGCGGTTCTATTCGGACGAGGACATCGAGCGCCTCCTGCTGCTCCGCCGGGTGGTGAGCTCCGGCCGCGGCATCAGCCAGGTGGCCAACCTCTCCAACCCGGAGCTCGAGGCGCTGATCGAGGCGGAGCCCCCGCGGCCGGGGGCCTACGCGCAGGCGGCCCCATCGGCCGCGGAGGAGATCGACGAGGTGGCGGAGGCTTTCCTCAGCCGCTGCCTCGGCGCGGCGCAGCGGCTCGACGTGCGCGAGATGGAGCTCGAGCTCGACCGCGCCTCGGTGCTGTTCAGCCGCACCCATCTGATCGAGCGGGTGCTGGTGCCGCTGATGCGGCGCATCGGCGATCTCTGGCATCAGGGGGCGCTGCGGCCGATCCACGAGCACATGGCCTCGTCGGTGGTGCGCTCGTTCCTGGGCGGGATGAGCGACGCCTACCATCCGGAGATCTCGGCGCCGCACCTCGTGGTCACCACGCCGGC
>JAICSG010000670.1 GCA_025937035.1 Thermoanaerobaculia bacterium
ACGGCCGGCGCCTGGCAGAGCGAGCCCGGATCCGGGAAGGTCGTCACCGTGGTCTCGTTCGAATAGTCGGAGTTGTTGCCCGAGCTGTGCGCCCGGACACGGAAGGAATACGTGGTTCCGGGGTTGAGGTGATCGATGAGCGCCGAGGTCGTATTGCCACTCACCGAATCCACGAGAAGGTATTGGCTCTGATGGATCTCCCGCTCCTCGATCTGAAAATAATCCTCACCAAAAGAGTTGTCCGTCCAGGTAAGCATGCAGGAGGTGCTCGAGACCGTGGAGCCGCCCAGACTGGAGGGAGCGGGATAGCTGCCACCACCCCCACCACCGCCCCCTCCGCAACCGGGATAATAGGGCAGGCAGGTTTGAGAGAGCGGAGTGCCATCGCAGCATGAGCAACCGCAGACGCCGCCATGGGAGGAGCAGCAGCCTGAACGGGCATTCGCCGCCACCGAGCAGATCAAGAATGTGACCAAGGCAAGGTAAAGCTTGCGCACAGAGTCCTCCTTCGGTGGCGATATCGAGCGACGCCCTCGCAGCCGGACAGCCACCACCGCATGTTGTGAATGCAGGAACTCTATGCTTCAGGTTTGCCGGAAGTCCAATACCTACATGTAGAGTGGTGTATCAAGGGCTCCTACGTTCTTCTTTCTCTGAGTTTCTTCTCTCCATTAGAATCATAGGATGCGGTCTATGCTCCCATGCGCAACGCGGTGAATGCGCTCCCGAGTCTTCTCCGAGCCCTGGATCGCCGGAGCCTCTCGTTCCCGGACGCCGTTCGAGGGCGAGATGGCGGTCTCGATCCCGCGGATAAGGGCTTGCGAGCGTTGGATGGCGCTCTCCGAACGCAGGATGCCGGTTTTTTTGCGTTCCCGGCGGCCCGGATTCTCAGGATGGCGGCCCGGGAAGACAAAAAACTTGCCGGGAACGTTGGATGGCCGCTCGGGAACGCTCGATAGGCGTCCGGGAACGCAGGATGGCCATCCGGATAGAGAAAAAAGGCGCCGGGTCGGGAAAAAACGGAGCCGGGAAGCTCAAAAAGGGTGCGGGAGCCCAACGTTCGCGCCGGGTGATCCGTACAGAGGTAGATCGTCGCCTCCTGGACGCCAGGGATTCGCGCCGGGGGCGTGTTCTTTGATAAGCGAAGTGCGTCAGGGGAACGGTACGTCGGGCCGTCCCCCTGGCGTGTTGTATCCGCGCGGAAGGCGCCATTGCGAGGCGTCTTCCAGCGCGGCCTTTCAGGCCGCCTTATGGATCTTGCGCCTCTACCCCAGGGCGATGCCCTGGGCTGAGTTAAAGCGGCCCTTCGGGCCTCAAGCCATGCTAAGCCTCTCGAAGTTGTGCTTAGATGAGCGTCACCCTACCGATGCATTCCTGAACGCGCTACGCATCACCCTGGCTCGCCGTGGGCGCGGAGACTTCACACATCTCACCGGTACGCCGCCGCCTGAATTCCATACAGCTCGGAGTACGGCCCACCCCGCGCCATGAGGTCCTCATGGGTGCCGGCCTCGACGAGGTGCGCGCCGTCCAGGACCACGATGAGGTCGGCCATGCGGACGGTGCTGAAGCGGTGGGAGACGAGGATCGTGATGCGTCCGTCCGACTCAGCGGTGTCCGCCTGGCGCGCGGCGGCGGCGTAGCGCTCGAAGAGGGCGTGCTCGGTCTCGGCGTCGAGGGCGGCGGTGGGCTCGTCGAGGACGAGGAGAAGCGGATGGTCGCGCATGAAGCCTCGGGCCAGGGCGAGCTTCTGCCATTGGCCGAAGGAGACGTCGACGCCGTTGGGCCAGGTGGGGCCGAGCTGCGTGTCGAGCCCGGCGGGCCAGCGCGCCACCACGTCCTCCGCTCCGGCCCGCGCGACGGCCCGGGCCACGGCCGGCTGCTCGTCGAGCCGGGGGATATCCCCGACCCCGACCGACTGGCGCGCGGGGAGCTCGAAGCGGAAGAAGTCCTGGAAGGCCCCGGCGAGGCGCTCGCGCCAGGCGTCGGCCGGCATGCGCGCCAGGGGTTGGCCGTCCACCAGGATCGCCCCTGAGGTGGGCTCGTAGAGCTTGGCCAGCAGCTTGACGAGGGTGGTCTTGCCGGCGCCGTTCTCGCCCACGATCGCGATCACGGCGCCCGCGGGCAGGTCGAGGGTGACGTCCTCCAGCACCAGACGGTCGGTGCCGGGATAGGCGAAGGAGACGCGATCGAGATGAATGCCCTCCTGGAGCCGCGCCGGCACGGGCAGGTCCGCGTCGGCTGCCAGGGAGGCGGCATAGTCTTCCAGCCAGGCGAGACGCCGGGAGCCGTCCATCCAGATGCCGCGCAGGAAGCCGATCTCCCCCACCGTGGCGCCGATGTAGGCGGACAGGCGCGCGCCAGCCGCGAGGACCAGCAGCACGTCGCCCGCGGAGGCGCGGAGCCCCAGCGAGACGAAGGCCACCGCGCCCACCCAGGCGCTGCCGAAGATCGCCCAGGCGAGCGTGTGCCAGACGGCCGAGCCCCAGCGGGCGGCGGCGATCGGTCCATACCAGCGCTCCCAGGCCTCCCGGCGCTCCCCGGCCACCCGCCCGCCGATGCGGGTGACCCGCACCTCTTTTCCGGGCGCGGCCGTGGTGGCCAGTTGGAAGAAATGCCGCGCCAGCCGGGACGCCGGCCCGCCGCGCTCGTAGGCGGCGCGCTCGACCGCCGGCCGCCAGGTGGAGGTGAGCACGGTGGGCAGGGCGAAGACGGCCAGCAGGACGAGCGCCGGATGGATCGAGACCAGCAGGCCGAACGTCACGCCCAGCCGCAGCAGCCAGCCGCCGGTGGAAAAAACCGACATATACATGTGATCGAGCACGAACACCTGATCGCGCAGCACCGACAGGCGGTCCAGATATTCGGGGCGCTCCTGGTGGGCGATGGTGGCCACCGACGCCTGGAGGCGGGCCACATGGGCTTCGAGCGCGATCGTCACCTTGTCGCGGAAGCGGCGCTGCACGCGGGTGCTGACCGTGCGCAGCAGCCAGGTGGCCGCGGCGGAGACGCCGAGCGCAATCGCGGCGACGAGCACCCGCCGGCGGTCGTGCCCTATCACACCGTCGCCGAGGAGCTTGAGCCACCAGGCGATCAGGGCGTCTGGCAGCGCCGCCAGCAGCGCCAGCACGAAGGCCACGAGCATGAGGCCGGGCTCGTGGCGGTAGCCAAGCTTGCACAGCCGCCACATGGACGGCAGCGCGGGCGGCAGGCCGTCCCCGCGGCGCCAGTCGTCAGACGAGGACGTCATAGGCG
>JAICSG010000848.1 GCA_025937035.1 Thermoanaerobaculia bacterium
CGGCTCGCCCCTCCGGCAGAGAATCAGGAGCTCCCGGTCAGGCCGGACGGCGGATTCCGTAGATGAGGACCGGACGGCCGAAGAGCTCGGTCTCCCCTTCGAGATGCTCGCCCAACCGCTCGGCGACACGGCTCGACGCGCGATTCTCCGGATGAATCAGGCTGATCACGTGCTCCTGATCGGGGCTCGTAAAAGCGAAGCTCAGAGCCGCCCGGGCGCCTTCCGTCGCGTAGCCCCTTCCCCACCAGTCCCGTCCCAAGGCCCAACCGAGCTCGAAACCAGGCCAGCCCTCCGGCTGCCAGAACCCGATGCGGCCGATCAGGAGGCCGCTCTGCCGCTCCTCGACGGCCCACATGCCGTGCCCACGGAGCTGCCAATGGCCGAGAATCAGAGCCATTTGCCGCCAGGCGTCGGCGCGTGAAAGCGTCTTCCCGTCGCCCAGATACCGCATGACCTCCGGGTCAGAGCAGATCGCCGCGTACGCATCCAAGTCCTGATCTCGAAAGGGTCGCAGGAGGAGCCGGTCTGTCGAGAGCGTTGGAATATCGATCATGGAAGTCGCTCACTTTCCTCCCATCCCCAGCACCTCGCTCCCCAGCCACCAGAGGCCGACCAGAAGGATCAGAAACGGCACGGCGAAACGCAGCCAGAGATAGAGCAGACGGATCGCCGGTCCGGGCGCCGGTCCGCCGATCTCGCGCAGCACCGTCGCGCGGTCCAGGCACCAGCAGAGCGCCACCACGGCGAGCAGGGAGCCCAGCGTCTGCATCCCCGAGCCGAAGGTCAGATCCCAGATCAGAAAAATCTTCTGATTCGGCATCGGCGGCAAAGCGATCAGAAAGATCAGCAGCGCCAGCCACCAGACGGCCTGCTTCCGGGTGAGCCGCGTGTTGTCCGTAAGCGCCGCCACCTGCACCTCCCAGGCGGCGATGGCGGAGAGAAACCCCGAGCCCAGGAGCCCCAGAAAGAAGATCAGACCGACGAGCCGCCCGAACGGAATGGCCGCGAAGACCTTGGGCAGGACCGCGAAGATGAGGTCCGGCTGGCTCGCCGACAGCAGCCCCAGGCTCACCACCGCCGGCAGGATCGCCAGACCGGCCAGAATTCCGGACGCGGTATCGCCGATCACCGTGATGGCGGAGTTGCCCGGCAGGCGGTCCTCCGGCTTCAGATAGGAGCCATAGATCACCATCATGGTGCCGCCCAGGGAAAGGGTAAAGAAAACCTGACCGAAGGCGGCGGCCACCACGCGCGGCGTGAAGGCGGTCCACTCGAATTTGCCGATGAACCAGGCCACTCCGGCCCCCGCTCCGGGCAGCGTCAGCGCGCGGATCATGAGCACCAGGAGGCTGAGGAAGAGGGCCGGGATGAGCACCTGGCTCGCGCGCTCGATCCCCGCCCGCAAGCCGCGCAGGAGCACCGCGGCGCAGCCCAGGATGAGCACCCCCGTGAACACCATCTGCAGGATGAACGAGCGCGGCTCGAAGCCGGTGGCCGGCGGCAGGATCGCCCCCTCGGCCCACGGCGCGCCGACGAGCCGGGCCGCCTCCCCCACCCCGTAGTAGAAAACCCAGCCCAGGGCGTTGATGTAATACCCGGTAGCGGCGAACATCACGAAGAACAGGAACCATCCCACGGCGCGTCCGCCCGGAAAGCCGGCGCGCTCGAAGGCCCCCACCGGCCCGCGGCGGGCATACCGTCCCAGGGCCCACTCCGCCACCAGCGCCGGAATCCCCAGGAGCACCGCCGCCAGCAGGTAGACCAGCACGAAGGCGGCGCCACCGAACCGTCCGACCATGTAGGGGAACCGCCACACGTTCCCCAACCCCACCGCCACCCCCAGCATCGTGAGGACGAGGCTGAGACGGGAGGTGTAGGTCTCCCGGGGCGGCTCCGCTCGATTCGGCTCCGTCATTTGACGGTGGATTGTAACCCGCCGGCCCCGCTCGCGGACGCCCGTCTCCGGCACTTATTCAAATAGAGAAGGATGGCCTGGAGCCGTCCTCTCCTGTCCGCGAACCGGAACCTTCCTGGAGGACGAAATCATGAAACCCACTCTCCTGCTGACGCTCCTGCTCGCGCTCACCCTCTCCGCGGCCTCCTTCGCCGCGCAGGCGCCTCCCCTCCAAGCTCCCCTCGCGACCTGCCAGACCCCCGCCGGAGCGGCCCCGCTATTTCTGGCCCCGGAGGTGAAGACTCCGGCCCTGGCGCCGAAGGCGCTGCCCACGGACCCGCTGAAGGGAGCGATCTTCCTGGGCGATCCGGACTGCGAGAGCGCCTGCCAGGACCAGTACTACCAGTGCGCCAGCGGCTGCTCCGCCTACGACTCCTGCTCCTGCCAGCTCGCCTACTGCCGGGTCGACTGCGGCGATCCGTTTACGGGGTGCTAGGCGGCGGCCAGGAAATGCCAGGTGTTCTTGTAGGGGCGGGGCGGCGTGGGCGCCCCGGGGGGGGGGGATGAAAAAAAGGGGCGGGGGACCCCCCAGGCGGGCCACCACGCCCCCCCCCACAAAAAAAAATTGTGATAAAAAGAACACGAGAACCAAACAGGAGGGCGCAC
>JAICSG010000727.1 GCA_025937035.1 Thermoanaerobaculia bacterium
GAGGAGACCGCCGCCGAGACCCTCGAGGAGGTCAGCGACGAGCGCGTGGCCGACCTGCTGGAGGGGATGGACCAGGAGCGGGCCGCGGACATCCTGGAGGAGATGACCCCCGCCGCCGCCGCGGACGCCCTGGAGGACCTCGACGACGAGGTGGCCGAGCAGCTCCTGGCCCGCATGGAGCCCGAGGAGGCGGCCGACGTCCAGGTGCATCTCGAATACGACGAGGACAGCGTGGGCCGCATCATGACCCGCGACCTCGTGCGGGTGCCCGCCGACGGCAACGTGGGGGACGCCCTGGCGGTGATCCGCTCGGTGGAGGAGGTGCCCGACCCCCTGCTCGCCGTCTACGTGGTGGCCCCGGACGATCCCGACATCCTGATCGGCCTGGTGCGGCTGCGCACCCTCCTGCTGGCCGATCCCGCGACGCCGCTGGCCGACGTGATGGACGAGGACCTGCCGTCCGTCTCCCCCGAGGACCGCGCCGAGAGCGCCGCCCGCGTCCTCGCCGAATACAACCTCCTCGCCGTGCCGGTGCTGGACGAAAACCGCCGCCTGCTCGGCATCGTCACCGTGGACGACGCTCTCGCCGTGCTGCTGCCCGAGGTCTGGCAGCGCCGGGCGCGGGCCTTCGGATGAAACCCCGACCATGCGGAAGCGGCTCTGGCCATACCTCGCGGCCCTGGGACCCGGGCTGCTCGCGGCGAGCGCGGGCAACGACGCGGGCGGCATCGCCACCTACGCCTCGGCGGGGGCGGCCTATGGCTACAACCTGCTGTGGGCGCTGGTCCTGGTCTCCATCTGCGTCGGCGTCGTCCAGGAGATGAGCGCCCGTCTGGGCGCCGTCACCGGCAAGGGTTTTTCCGACCTCGTGCGCGAGAGCTTCTCGCTGCGCCAGACCGCCCTGATCCTGCTGACGCTGCTGATCGCCAACACCGGCATCATCGTCTCCGAGTTCGTCGGCATCGCGGCCGGCGCCGAGCTCTTCGGGATCAGCCGCTACATCGCCGTGCCGCTCTCGGCCACCTTCGTCTGGCTGCTGGTGACCCGGGGCTCCTACGGCTGGGTGGAGCGGATCTTCCTCATCCTCTCCCTGGCGTTCTTCTCCTACGTCGGCGCGGCCTTCCTGGCCAAGCCGGACTGGGGCGCCGCGCTGGCCGGGACCCTGCACCCCCGCCTGCAGATGGATCTGAGCTATTTCAATCTGCTGATCGCGCTGATCGGTACCACCATCTCCCCCTACATGCAGCTCTATGAGCAGTCCTCCGTGGTCGAGAAGGGGGGGACGGTCGAGGACTACCGCTATACCCGGTTCGATGTGATCGTCGGCACCGTCTTTTCCGGGGCCGTGGCGGTCTTCATCTTGATCGCCACGGCGGCGACCCTCCACCCACACGGAGTCAAGATCGAGCTGGCGGCCGACGCCGCCCGGGCCCTGGAGCCCATCGCGGGCCATTACGCGAAGGCCCTCTTCGCGATCGGCCTGCTGGGGGCCTCGCTGCTGGCGGCCGGGGTGCTCCCGCTCGCCACCACCTACATGCTGAGCGAGGCGCTGGGCTTCGAGCGGGGGGTGTCGCGGTCGTGGTCGGAGGCGCCGGTCTTCATGGGCATCCTCACCGGCCTGATCGTGCTGGGAGCCGCCATCGCCCTGATCCCCGGCCTGCCGCTGATCCCCGTCCTGGTGGGCGTCTACGTCCTCAACGGCCTCCTCCTGCCCGTCGAGCTCTTCGCCATCCTCAGGCTGATCAACGACCGCGAGCTGATGGGCGACCACGTCAACGGCCCCCTCTACAACACCCTCGCCTGGGGGATCGCGATCGTGGTCAGCGTGCTGTCGCTGGTGTGGATCGGGATGACGGTGGCGGGGTGGCTCCGGTAGGGGCCGGCGCCACCCTCGCCCTCATTTCTGAATCAGGAGCGCCTGACGCGGGCCGACCTTCTCCTGGCCGCCCTCTTGCCAGTGGAATTCGATCTCGAAGCGGAACAAGCCTCCGGCCGCGTGTTGCGTAATGTTTGCCCGGCTCAGAGTCAGAGTACTACGAATCCTATTACCGATCGGATGCGACGTACCACTGTCGACCCCCTGCAGATCGAAGAGCCGGACGGCGGCTCCAGGCAACGGCTTGCCATCAGCATCCTGAGCGACCAGGCGGACCTTCACCTGAGGAACGTTGTTGACCGCATCGTCGCCATCGACAGCCGCGTAGGTATAAGGCTGCCGCGTCCGGCCGGCCAGCAGGGTTCCCAGGAGATCACGGACAGGCGGGTTCAGCCAGAGAGCAGCGTGCTCCCGGGTGATCTGCGAATCGGGGTAGTGGCCAACGGGAACAAGGAAATGCTTCACTCTCGGTCCGGAAAGCCACAGCGCCGAGCGTCGGGCGACCGTGCCGTCCCCCTCCATCGTCGTTGCAAAGCTCAGGTTTCCTCTCGCATCCATCGCACAGCCCGTCAGGGTATCGCCCCCCCAGCCGCCAAAGCACACCACCTCAACATCAAGAGGCTGGCCATCGTGGGACAGGAAGCGCTCCCGCTTTCCAAACTGATCATTGGATCGATTCGCCCGCTCGGCCATCGCATTCCCGAGCGGCCCTGTGGGCATCCAGGCGGTCGCGGTCAACGGGCTCGCCTGGCTGCCTCCCATAGTGAAAAAATCGAGGTCGCCTTCGGCGTCCGTCATGTCCGTCTTCCCGGGATCCGGAGGCAGGAGATCGAAGGCGGCCCAGGAGTGGCCGAGGGCTTTTTGCGTCTGACCACTGGTTAGAGGAAAGAAGCCCTGCTGGCCAGAGATATAAGGGAGCGGCTGAAGCGTCCCCGCCCAAGGGACAGCGATCGCGATGATCTGTTCGAGGAGATCCACGAGGTCCGGCTGGCTTTCCAGCAGAGCACGGGTCACCAGACCACCCGTGGAGTGGCAGAGGATCACCACCTTCTCGCCGGTGGCATCGTGAAGGCTGGTGATGGCGCGCTACCGATCCGCAAGTGCTCGCGTCCCATCGACCGCCCGGCGCCAGACCCACCCCACGGCATGAA
>JAICSG010000859.1 GCA_025937035.1 Thermoanaerobaculia bacterium
ACCGGCGCCGACCTCAGCCATGCCATGGGGTACAACCCCAACCTGCAGATCCTGACGATCAACGGCTACTACGACCTGGCGACGCCGTTCCTGGCCACCGAGTACATGATGAGCCATCTCCTCCTGGAGAAGGCCCAGCAGTCGCACATCCAGATGAGGTACTTCGAGGCCGGCCACATGATGTACGTCCACGAGCCGTCCCTGAAGCAGATGAAGGAAGCCATCGCCGCGTTCTACGACGCCACCAGCAGCCACCCGTAGCCCGCCGCGGCCCCGGCGACCGCGCCGGGGCCGGCATCCCGCCAACTGGCGCCGGGCGCCTTACGCCACCACGCGCGCGATCTCCTGGCCGAAGCTCAGCAGCTCCTCGTCGGCGAGCCAGCGTCCGGCGAGCTGAAGCCCCATCGGCAGGCCCTCCGCGTTGTGCCCAGCCGGCACGCCCAGGGCGGGCAGGCCGGCGTGGGTCCAGGGCAGGTTCATCACCGGATCGCCGGTGCCGGCGAACCGGCGGGGCGCTGGCCCAGGCGCGGACGGCGAGATCCAGACGTCGATGCCGTGCTTGTCCATCAGCTCGGCCAACTCGTCGCACAGCGTCTTGCAGCCGGCGCGGTCCTGCTGCGTCTGATTGGATGGGATCTCCCGCCCGCGCTGGATCAGCTCCGCCGTCTGCGGCGCGTAGAGCTCGGGAAAGCGCCGGAACCAGTCCGCGTGGGCCTGCGACGCCTCGGCCGCCATCAGGCGGTGATGCCGGGCCATGATCCGGCTGAAATCCGGCATCGCCGGCACCGGCCGCACCTCATACCGCGTGGCCAGCCGCGCGCAGACCTCGCGGAAGTGGGCCAGACCCTCCGCGGACGCGTGAGAGAGGTAGGGGCCTTCCGGGATCCCCAGCACGGGCTGGCGGACATCGCCCGCGCGGGCCGGATCGTAATCCTTCAGCAGGACCGCCGAGAGAGCTCTCGCGCCCTCCACGCCGGAGGTGAGAAAACCGACATGGTCGAGCGAGGGGGCCAGGTGGATCAACCCCTCGGCCGAGACCCGTCCATGGCTGGGCTTGAAGCCGACCACGCCGCAATACGAGGCCGGCCGGAGGATCGATCCGATCGTCTGGGTGCCGAGCGCCGCCGGGCAGAGGCCGGCCGCCACCGCGGCGGCCGAGCCGCTGCTCGAGCCGCCGGGCGTGTGCTGCAGGTTGTGCGGATTCCGGGTGGGGCCGGCCGCATAGTAGGAGAATTCGGCCGTGACGGTCTTGCCCGCGATCAAGGCTCCCTCGGAGCGCAGCCGGGCGACGGCCCCCGCCTGTTGGCCCGCCAGCTCTTGCGCCGGCAGGCGGCTGCCGGCCCGGGTGGGGAGCCCGTCGACGTGGAACACGTCCTTGACGCCGATCGGGACGCCGAACAGAGGACCGCGGGAGCGGGGGTCCGGATGCGCGGCAAAGGCCTCTTCCACCTCCTGGTGCAGGCGTTTGAAGCGGCCTGGCTCCAGCAGAAAGGCCCGGACCGACGGCTCCCGTTGCGCGAAGCGCTCCTCCAACTGCTCCAAAGCCTTGTGCGCCTGCTCCAGCTCCGCGGTCTGACCCGGCAATTGCTCGTCCAGCCACCGCATGGCCGCCGCTCCACGGCCGGCGCTTTCACCGCCTCCAAGGTGCTCCATCTGCGTACCCTCCTCGACAAGAAAAAGAAATCAACTCAAGGGTTTGTATGTCCCAGGCCCGTCGAATCCTCCCGGCTGGACATGGGGAGCGCTCCTCAGAGCGCTCCGACCGGTGCCTTGCCGGGGCGACGGGCGTTTGGGCCTGACTACTTAGTGGCGTCTGTGCGGTTCTGGGGGACACGGAAAGGGAGCCGTCTTCGAGATGCTCTTCACCTGTGCCCTGTCTTCGAGGTCTTCGAGGTGCTCTTCGAGGTGCCGCCCGAGTAGCGGGGGGGCCTGACGATTCGGCTGTCACCTGCTCGCCTACCCCGTCCCGATTAAGGCCTCTTTGCGACTTCCTCTCCTGGTAGAATCCCCTGCATCGGCAGGCCTGTGCGTGCCGTGACGCCGGAAGCCGGGCATCGCGGGTTTCAGCCGTCGCCACAGTCGAGCCTCTGAGCCTCGGCACTGGCGCTCGGACCCTCGGCACCTGAGACTCCGACCCTCAGCGCTGGCGCTGCGGGCCTGAAGGGTTGAGTCTCCAAGCCTCGATGCCTGATGCTCCCCCTTTCGAGGAGCCACCCTATTCGTGGAGGCGCGGTGGAAAGGCCTTTCCCCTCCATGAAATGACCAGTCGTCCCCCGGAAAAGAGCTCGGCCCGCCTGGCAATGACCCTCCGGACCTGGCCATTGACCTTTCGAGACCGCCCAAAGAGGCCGGGGCATCGGGCAGCACCTTCTGGATTCCGGCAAGTAGCCTTTCGAGCAGGGGGAAAACCCTTTGGCCGCCACTAAAAGAGAGTCGGACCGGAGAACGCTCGTTTTCCCTTGACCCTGGACCCCTGTTCCGACCTTCCCCGGGCCATTCGCCCG
>JAICSG010000183.1 GCA_025937035.1 Thermoanaerobaculia bacterium
CCCGGGCCAGGGTCCGGCGGGTCGAGGAGTTCGCGCAGGGCCGACAGGATTTGGGCGATCTGTTCGTCGTGGGCGCCCACGCGAGCATCCAGCTCGGCGAGTTTTTCCATGAGCGCCTTGTGCTCGGCCACGAGGCGGCGGCCCGCCACGAATGCCCGAATTCGGAACAGACTCATTTGGACAGCCCGGGGGCTGTTCAGGACCGTCGCCGCCATCAGCGCGCCGTGCTCCGTGAAGGCGTTGGGGAGGTAGCGTTGCCCACCGCGGCCCTCGTTTGAGGTCACAGATTGTGACCTCAAACGGCCTCTCCCCTACGCCGACTTCTGACCACACTCCGGACAGAACCGCGGGCTTCCCTCCAGCGACGCGCCGCAGCCCGTGCAGAATTTCTTCTGCGCGGCGGCCGTGGAGGGGGTGCCGCACTCGGGACAGAACTTGGCGCCGCCGGTCTTGGCGCCGCAGGCCTTGCAGGTGGCGCCGGTGACCTGGCCGATGTCCCGGTTCTTGAGCCAGTCGACCTGATGGGCCTTGTCGAAGGCCTGCTGCTTGGCGGCCTCGGCCTGGGCGGAGGCGATCTCCTCGTCGAGATCGGGGGCGCACCACTCGCAGAGGCCCGCCTTCTCGTTGAAGCAGACCGGCCCGCAGACCCAGCGGCCGCAGCGCGTGCACTGCTTGAAGATGGGACGGATCTCCTCCGTCGCCTCCTTCAGGGCGGCGTCGTGGGCCGGACCTCCCACCGCGCGCTGGATCTGGTAGGCGGTGTCCGAGACCTTCCCGAACAGCCCGCCGAAGAGCCCGCCCGCCACCTCGGCCGCCGTGGCCGCGAGGCCCAGCTTGGAGCTCTTGAAGGTCGACATGTAGCCGTTGCCGCACTTCTCGCAGTAGAACTTGAACTGGTAGCCGCGGTCGGTCGAAAGATCCTCGTAGTTGCCCGTAAACTCAACTTTGCCCATCGTTTGGTCCTTCTCCGCAATTGGTTCGGCCCGCTATGGTAGCACGGCCTGCGGACGGCTCATTCAGGGCTGGAGATCTGGTCGAGCAGGGCGGGGATGTCGTCGTAGTCCTCGACCCAGATGGTCTTGACGCCCATGGACTCGAAGAGGTTGCGGTCGTAGGCGTCGGCCTGCTCGAGGATGGCCCGCACGGGCTCCTTGAGCTCCGGGATGTCGTCGGGCGGCGGGATGTCCATCTCCTTGCGGAACCGCCGCGCCCGGTCGCGGATGTCGCGCAGGACGTTGCGCACCTCGGCCGGGGCGATCTTGTGCCGCTTCTGGATCTGCCAGTGGGCCGGGATTTCCCCGAAGACGTAGCTCGCGTCGAGCAGCCGGCGGAGGTTGGGGTCGAGCATCGACAGGCCGATGAAGAGGACCGTGTTGTGCCGGAGGTAGTTGACGATCGAGGTCAGGGCCCAGTGGAAGACGGAGGTGGTCAGGCCGTGGTAATCGTCCTCGGTGAAGACGAGCCGGCATTCCTCCACGTCCCCCTTCTGCGGCAGGAAGCCATGGGGGTGGAGGATGGGGAGGGACCTTTCGCGGCTCCGCCGGGCACTCCAGACCGGCCGGAAGTCGATGCCGCCGTCGAGCTTCCGCTCCAGCAGATCGTCGTAGTTGAAGGAGACGACCGCCGCGACCCCCTTCTGGTCCCCGGACTTCTTGATGAAGTCGGCCACGGCGGTGAGCGTGGTCGGCTCGTGCGGAGTGGGGGGGTGCTTGGGGTAGAGGTGCTGGCGAACCTTCTCGAGGAACAGGGCGTGGGGGTCCTCCTCGCGCCGGGAGCGGCTCGCCCGGCGGCGGATCTCGTTCTTGACCACGCGGGCGAGGATGATCGGATCGTATTCGTAGTAGTCGACCAGCCAGGAGGCGAGGGAGCGCCGGAAGGGGAGGTCGATCGATTCCAACCGGCGAGCCAGGTCGGTCTGGTCGAAGACGATCTCCAGGACCAGATCCTTCCAGGTGGGGATTCCGTAGGGCTTGGAGACGCCGGCGCCGAGGAAGAGCACGAGGTCCTTCTCGGCCCAGGCGCGCCGCAGCCCCTCGAGATGGCTCCGGTTGACCAGGCTGCGGCCGACCTTCCGCTTCTCGGGCTTCTTCCGCTTGCTCTCCTCTTCGCTCACGTTCCGTCTCCGTGCCCGATTTGTGCCAAAGTACTGTGCCAGAGTACCGCATTCATGAGCTCCCCGCGCCGTCCGGGCCGTCCGCTGCTCCTCGCCATCCTGGCGCTGGCTCTCGCCCTGCGCCTGGCCCACCTGTGGGCGGTGCGCGGCCAGCCGTTCTTCGCCTCCCTGGTGATGGACAGCCAGGAGTACGACCGCTGGGCGCAGGGGATCGCGGCCGGCGACTGGCTGGGCTCGGGGGTGTTCTTCCAGGCGCCGCTCTACCCATACCTGCTGGCCGCCGTCTACGTGCTCCTGGGACACCGGCTGGCGCTCGTCTATCTCCTCCAGATCGTCCTCGCGGTCGCCGGCTGCTGGGCCCTCTACCGGGCCGGCCGCGAGATGGATGGCGAGGGGACGGGGCTCGGAGCGGCGCTGCTGGCGGCGGTCTACGGCCCGTTCCTGTTCTACGACGTGCAGCTCCTCAAGGAGTCGCTGGCCGTCACGGTCACGGCTTTCCTCCTCTGGGCCCTGGCGGTGGCGCGGAACCGGCCGGGGCTCAAGGTCTGGCTCGGGGCCGGCCTCCTGCTGGGGGTGCTGGCGCTGCTGCGGGAGAACGCGCTGCTGATCCTCCCCTTTCTCCTGCCCATCGCCTGGCACCGGGAGGACCGCTGGACCGGGCTGGCTCGGCGGGGGGGCGCGATGGTTGCCGGGCTCGTCCTGGCCCTCCTGCCGGTGGCGGTCCGCAACGGGCTGGTCGGCGGTGATTTCCTCCCCACGACCTCGCAGGGCGGGGTGAACTTCTACATCGGCAACCACGCCGGGGCGGACGGCACCTACCAGCCGATCGTCCCCGGCAAGCAGATCCCGGAGCTGGAGCGCAAGGAGCCGGCGCGGGTGGCCGAGCAGGCGCTGGGGCGTCCGCTCTCGGCGGGCGAGGTCTCCCGCTACTGGCTGGGGCAAGGGTTGGCCTGGGCCTGGTCGCACCCCGGCGATTTCCTGCGCCTCCAGGTCCACAAGCTCCGCCTGTTCTGGAGCTGGTACGAGCTGCCGGACGCGGTGGACTACTACTACGCCAAGACCCTCTCGCCACCGCTCCGCCTGCCGCTGCTCGAATTCGGCGGCGCGGTGATCCTGGCCCTCACCGGGCTCCTGCTCGCCCGCCAGCGCCTGGGAGACTTCGCCCCCGCCCTTCTTTTCGCCCTCGGCTGGATGGCCTCGACGGTGATCTTCTTCCTCTTCTCGCGCTACCGCCTGCCCGCCGTCCCGGCCCTGCTGGCGGTCGGCGGCGTGACGCTGGCGGAGATCCCGGCCGCTTGGCGAAGACGGCCGCGGGAGGCGATGGGCCTGGTTGCCATCTGCCTCGCGGCCTTCCTACTCCCGCGCCTGATTGGATTCGAGCCGCGGATGGACCTGGTTCACTACAACCTCGGAAGGCTCTACGAGGAGCAGGGGCACCTGGAGGAGGCTCAAGGCGAATATCAGGTGGCCTTCACGCTCAATCCCAAGGACTTTCTGGCCTGCCTGAACCTGGGAAACCTCGCGGCCCGCCGGCGGGACTGGCCCACGGCGCTCCGCTTCTACGAGCGGGCCGAGGCGCTGGAGCCACGGTCGGACGACGTCCAGAGCAACCTCGGAGGCGCCTGGCTGGCGGCGGGGGACCTCGCGCGGGCCGAGCAGCACCTCGACCGCGCCCTGGCCCTGAACCCCCGGAACCTCCCCGCCCTCCAGAACAAGACCCTCCTTTTGGCGCGCCGGGGCGACCTTGCCGGCGCCCGCGAGCTCAACCGCCGGCTGCTGGAGATCGATCCGGAGAACCCGGCGGGGCTGCGGCTGAAGGCGCGGCTGGAGCGGGCGCCATAGGCAGAAACTCATACACCCTGTTCGTCGGATCCTCATAGCGCAGAGCGAAGAGGCGCGGCGACGAGGCCGCCCATCGGTCCTCGATCGGAAAGTCGAACTGAGGGTAGCGGCTCAGGTGGACCCAGCGGATGTGCTGCTTCGCCAGGTTGGTCACCCAGGCTATGGGGTCGGGATCGACCCGCGGCTGGCACTCCGGATACTCCCAGGCCCTCTGGTGATCGGCCGCGTTGACGTTGACATAGCGGGCGTCCCGCTCCAGGCGCGGCCCCATGGCCGGATACTGGAAGTAGTTGTTGGGCGCGTGGACCGAGGCCACCGCGCCGTCGCCGCCGTGCTCGTCGAGCCATCGCCAGCCGCCCGCGAAGAAGCGGGTGGAGGTCAGGTGGACCTGGAACTCCGTGGCCAGCGCCCGGCCCCGGTCGCGCACCCGGAAGGCCGTGAGGAAGGGCGCTCCCAGGAGGGCCAGGAGAAGGCAGGCGGCCGCCAGCTCGCGCCAGCGGCGGCGGGCGAGGGCCCGCAGGGCCGGCGAGAGGGCGAGGGCCACGGCGGCGAGGTCGGCCACGGCGATGGCGATCCGCACCCCTTCGGGCATCTCGGCGTGGAGCTGCAGGAGCCCCTGGGCCAGGAAGGCGATCGCGATCCCCTCCATCCAGCGCTCGCTGATCCGCCTCCTCTCGCCGAGCGCCACGCCGCCCGCGAAGGCCAGCCCCAGGCCCGGCATCAGATAGCGGACGTTGGCGAAGACGTTCATGTTGTTCGAGAACGGCACCGTCAGCCAGAAGGCGAGCTCGGCCCAGACCTGCGCCCCCGCGATCAGCGACTCCCGCCGGCGCTCCCGGCCGAGGCCGAACGGCAGGAAGACCGCCGCCAGGAGCAGCACGAAGGCCTGCGGCCCCAACCCCAGCTCGAGCTCGGGGGGCTTGGTGATCCCCAGGAAGGTGTCGATCAGCCACCCCTTCTGGATCATCGGCTCCCAGAGGTCGAGCACCGAATTCTTGCGTGGAAACCCGGAGCCGCCGTCGTTCCCCGGGCCGCTCGCCGTCTTCAGGCAGACCAGGGCGAGCGGATCGTTTCCCCAGGCGACGTTGCGGAGATAGAAGAAGCTCCCCAGCAGCGAGGCGACCACGAACGCCGCCACGATCTGCGGCACCCGGCGCCCCCAGCTCCCGCGGGCCAGCGGCACCACCGAGACCACCAGGAAGACGGCGTAGAAGACCCCCAGCACCTTGGCGCCGGCCGCGAGCCCCAGCCCGGCGCCGATCAGGATCGCCGCCCCCCAATCCGCCTCGCGAAGCCAGCGCAGGGCGAAGAAGGCCGCCGAGAGCAGGGCCGCGCCCACCAGCAGGTCCACGTATTCGGCGGCGGCGAACCGCACCACCGTGGGGGTGAGGAGCATCAGGAAGGTGGCGTAGGGCCAGTAGCGACCCGCGCCGAGCCGGCGGGCGATCCCGCCCGTGGCGAGCCCCACCAGAGCCCAATGGGGGAGCGAGGCGAGGTTGACCCAGAATTCGCTGTGCGACGGCGCCATCCACCACCAGAACCAGACCGAGCCGTTGGCCGGTACGTAGCCGTAGTAGTTGACCGGGATGTTGCCGAAGACGGGGTTGAGGTTGTGATCGCGCAGCCAGGTCCCGGCCAGCAGCAGGTGGTACATCAGGCTGTCCCAGGAGAGCGGCGGGCGGATCAGCCCCCGGAGCGCCTCGCTCCCCACCGCGTGCAGGGTGAGCAGCGAGAGAGCCGGGTGCCCGCGGAGGATCGCCCAGGAGCGCTGGAAGACCGCCAGAGCCGGAGCGCCGATCCCGCCCGGGGGCGGGGATTTGCGGAAGCGGATCAGCAGGGCGAGCGTGAGCGCCGCCTGAAGGGCCAGGGCGAGGTCGATGCGCAGGAGCCCCAGGCCGCCGAGCAGCAGACCGATCCCCACCGCCTCGGCGGTCGAGAGCAGGAGGGTGGCGATGGCGAGCGCCAGCGGATCGCGGCAGGCCTCCTCGCGCAACAGGCGCAGGGCTCCCAGGTATCCCCCCAGGGCGAGGAAGCCGATCGCGATGAGCGTCAAGACGGCGCCCATCAGATCGATCAGAAACATGGGCGGGATTGTTAGCACAGGGCGCCCGGCCGGTGCTAGCATCCGCGCCCGTGCACGATTCCAGCTACTTCGAGCGCGAGTACTTCCAGCTCCATCCGGGGAAGGTGAAGTATCTCGACTACCTCGTGCGGCTCCTGCGGCAGCACGGGGTGCCGCGCGGCCGGGTGCTCGACGTGGGAGCCGGCTACGGCTTCTTCATGGAGGCCCTGGAGAGGGCCGGCTACGAGACGGACGGCATGGAGATCTCCGCCCACGCCGTGGAGCAGGCCCGGCGGCGCACCCGGGGCCAGGTGGTCGAGCAGGGGGCGGAGGCGCCGTTCCCCTTCCCCGACAACTCCTTCGACGCCGTCACCCTGCTCGACGTCATCGAGCACCTCCAGGACTACGACACCACTCTCGCGAGCTGCCGCCGCTGCCTGAAACCGGGCGGCAAGCTGTTCGTGATCACCCTGAACGCCCACAGCCTGGCCCGGCCGCTCCTGGGCAAGCGCTGGGCCTGGTATCAGGACCCCACCCACGTCCACATGTTCACCCCCCGCATGCTGCGGGAGGGGCTGGTGAAGGCGGGGCTGGACGTCGAGACCCTGATCACCGAGTCCAATTTCTGCTCGGTCGGCGAAGGAACGAAATTCCTGAAGCCTCTGCGGGTGATCGGACGGGTGGTGCACACCCCGGCGTTCGGGGATTCGCTGCTGGCGGTGGCTCGGAAGCCTGGTTAGCGCTTTTTGGGCAGTCTTCCCGAAATCAACCCCAGTGTCGCCGCCACCACCGCCGCCATGGGCCCGGCGTCGGCCACGCCCTTTCCGGCCAGCGGGAAGGCGGTGCCGTGATCGACCGAGGTGCGGAGGAAGGGGAGGCCCAGGGTCCAGTTGGTGGCGGTGCCGAAGGAGGCGGTCTTCACCGCGATCAGCCCCTGATCGTGGTAGAGGGCGAGCACCCAGTCGAACTCCCCCTTGCGGGCGCGGGCGAACAGGGAGTCGGCGCTCTCGGGGCCATGGACGTCCAGCCCCCGCTCCCGGGCCGCGGCCACGGCGGGCGCCAGGACCTCGATGTCCTCGGAGCCGAGGAGGCCCCCTTCTCCCGCGTGGGGGTTGAGGCCGGCGAGGGCGACCTTCCCGCCGGCGTGCCGTCCCAGGCAGTCGAGCGCCTCGGCCAGATTTTGAGGGGTGATCCCGTCGATGGCCTGGCGCAGGGGGAGGTGCACGTTCAGCAGCGCCACCTGGAGCTCGGGAGCCAGGAAAGCCATCAGGTAGTCCCGGCCGTAGCGCTCGAGGCCCGCGACCTCGGCGAGGTAGTCGGTATGCCCCACGAAGCCGGGGAGGTGGTGACGAGAAATCGA